>JBEVKA010000264.1:0-26496 GCA_040509855.1 Steroidobacter sp. | reverse complement strand
GTTCTCGACGATCAGCCGCCGGGCCAGTTCGGCCCCGCGACGCACGGTATCCGGCCCCGCCTGCTCCAGTCGATCGATCAACGCCTGCCAATGCGGACGAATGCCGCCGTCGGGCGACAGCAGTTCGTCATAGCGCTGCAGATCGGGCGTGTATGTATGGAGCGACGCGGACATTGCGGCTGGGGACGCGATCATCACGTCCTTCGTAGATCGAGCGTAAACGCAAACTCGTTCGCCGTCGATGCGGGCGGGGCCGTAACGCTTCCGGGCGTGTGCCCCATGCGGAAGAAGCGCGCCAGTCGCCGACTTTCGGCCTCGAAAGCATTGACCGGGAACACCGCGTAGTTGCGCCCGCCCGGATGCGCGACGTGGTATTGGCAACCGCCCAGCGAGCGGTTCATCCAGGTGTCGATGAGATCGAACGTCAGCGGCGAATGCACGCCGATCGTCGGGTGCAGCGCCGAGCCCGGCTGCCAGGCGCGATAACGCACACCCGCGACGAACTCACCTACTGCGCCCGTCGGACGCAACGGCACCGCATGACCGTTGCAAGCGATGACGTAGCGATCCGGTGCGAGCCCGGTGACTTTCACCTGCAGACGCTCGACGGACGAGTCGACGTATCGAACGGTGCCGCCGGGCGCGCCCTCCTCGCCCATGACATGCCAGGGTTCGAGCGCCTGACGCAATTCCATATCGACGCCGCGCGTCGCGAAGTCACCATACTTGGGAAAACGGAATTCCAGATGCGGCGCGAACCACTCGGGCTGCAACGCGTAGCCGTCGGCCGCCAGCTCCGTCAACACATCGCGCAGATCCTGCTCGATGAAGTACGGCAGCAGGAAACGATCGTGCAGCTCCGTGCCCCAGCGCGCCAGTTTTTCAGGCTCGTAAGGCTTGGTCCAGAACTTCGCGACCAGCGAGCGCAACAGCAGTTGCTGAGTCAGGCTCATCCGCGCATGCGGCGGCATTTCGAATGCACGCATCTCCAGCAAACCCAGGCGACCGCTGGAACTGTCCGGCGAATACAGCTTGTCGATACAGAACTCGGCGCGATGCGTATTGCCGGTGACATCGATGAGCAAATTACGCAGCAGCCGATCGACCAGCCACGGCGGCGAATTCCGCGCCGGCGACGGGAAATGTTTGAACGCCAGCTCCAATTCATACAACGAATCGTTGCGTGCCTCGTCGACGCGCGGCGCCTGGCTGGTCGGCCCGATGAACAGGCCCGAGAACAGATACGACAGCGCCGGATGGTTGTGCCAATAGGAAATCAGGCTGCGCAATAGATCCGGACGACGCAGGAACGGCGAATCGTTCGGCGTGGCGCCGCCGATTACAAAATGATTGCCGCCGCCGGTGCCGGTGTGCCGGCCATCGAGCATGAACTTCTCGCTGCTGAGCCGCGACTCACGCGCCACCTCGTACAAATGCTCGGTGCGATCGACCAGCTCGTCCCAGCTCGACGACGGATGGATGTTCACTTCGATCACGCCCGGATCGGGCGTGACACGGAAAGAATTGAGTCGCGAGTCCTGCGGCGGCTCATAACCTTCCAGCACTACCGGCTGCGATTGGCTGCGCGCCACAGTCTCCACCGCTGCGACGATCTCCAGATAGTCGTCGAGCCGTCGCATCGGCGGCATGAAGACATACAGCACACCGTTGCGGGCCTGAGCACACATTGCCGTGCGCGTGACCCAACTCGCGGACTCACCCTTCGCTGGACGGTGCGTGGCAGGATCGCTCCGTCGTGCCGGCTCGTTGGGTCGAGCCCGACCTTCCGAGCCGCGAGATTGCGCACGAATTTCAGCATGCAGCAGCGGCGCTGTGCGCAGCTCGCCCTGATCGAACAGGTGCCGTCGAAGCTCCGCATGGCGCGCGAGCGGCGGCAACGTTTCGCTCGGATCGACGGGATAAAGATAAGGATATTCGTCTTCGCGCACCCACGGCTGCGAGTCCAGCGGCAATCGATAGCCGATGGGCGAATCTCCAGGAATCAGATAACAACGTTCGGTGCGCAGAAACCAGGGGCCGGTTTCCCAACTCGAACCGCTACGCGAGATCGGCAACACGTGACCGACGATACTGTCGAGGCCGGCGCTGAACACTCGCGCCAGGCGCGCGCGCTCCAGCGGATCTTCCAGCTTGGAATCGAACGGATCGACGTTGGCCGGCAACTGTCGCTCGCGCCACAAGTAATAAAACGCGTCCTCGTAGGTGGGGAACACGAACTGCGGCGTCACACCCAATCGGCGTGCGACGGCGGCGAGGAATTCGTTGGCGTGCCGCTCGTTCGCGCCGTAGTCCACCGACTCATCGGCGTACAGCGACGGCTCGGTCCAGATCGGCTCGCGATCTCGCCGCCAGAAACAATTGAGCGACCAGCGCGGCAGCTGCTCGCCGGGATACCACTTGCCCTGGCCGAAGTGCGCCAGACCCTGCGGCGCATATTTCTCTTTGAGTCGACCAAACAAGACGGCGGCGCGTTTGCGTTTGGTCGGCCCGAGCGCGGCCGTGTTCCATTCGGCGCCATCCGGATCGTCGATGGCGACGAACGTCGGCTCGCCACCCATGGTCAGACGCACATCGTTCGCGGCGAGATCGGCGTCGACGGCATGACCCAATGCTTCGATCTTCGCCCACTGCTCTTCGGTGTAAGGCTTGGTGACGCGCGGCGCTTCCCAGATGCGCTCCACCTTCATGTGATGCGAGAACTCGACTTCCGATTCGTCCACGCCTCCCGTCACGGGCGCCGCGCTCGAAGGCTCCGGCGTACACGCCAGTGGAATGTGACCTTCGCCGGCCATCAAGCCCGAGGTGGGATCGAACCCGATCCAGCCCGCGCCGGGCAAATACACTTCGCACCAGGCGTGCAGGTCGGTGAAATCCGCCGGCGGCCCGGACGGCCCGTCCAGCGATTTCACATCGGCCACCAGTTGAATCAGATAACCCGACACGAAACGCGCCGCGAGGCCGCAATGCCGGAGCAGTTGCACGAGCAACCAGGCCGAGTCGCGGCACGAGCCGGCAGCGCAGGTGAGTGTTTCCTCCGGCGTCTGCACGCCAGGCTCCATGCGAATCAGATAACGGATATCCTGGGCGAGCCGCTGGTTGAGGGCGACCAGGAAATCGATGGTGCGGGTTCGCTCCCGGGGAATGGCCGCCAGATACTTCGCGAAGCGGGCCGTCGAGGCCTGCGTCACCAGGTAAGGCGCGAGCTCACGACGCTCGGCCGGCTGATAGTCGAACGGAACATGCTCGGCGTAAGCATCCAGGAAGAAATCGAACGGGTTGAGCACGGCCATCTCGGCCACCAGCTCGATCTCGATCCGAAACTCGCTGGTCTTGTCCGGGACCACCACGCGCGCGAGATAATTGGCCTCCGGATCCTGCTGCCAGTTGATGAAATGCTCGGCCGGGGTGATGCGCTGGGAATAGGACAGGATGCGCGTGCGGCTGTGGGGCGCCGGCCGCAAGCGAATGAGCTGCGGGCCGAGCGACACGCGCCGGTCGTAGCGATAGTGGGTGACGTGGTTCAGTGCGACGTGAATCGACACGTGGAATATTCCTCAGGCCTTCATTGGCCACAGACTCTCGGGTCAACCGTGGAGCGATGCAAGTCTCACTCCACCACTCCAGCCTCGATCATGCCGCCGGGCCGCGCGCCAGCGCACCAGCCCGGGGCGCGCTCGCGCTATGATTGCACCGGCGCGGAGCCATGATGAATCCAACGACTACAACGAGCCAGGGCGCCGGGGAGCAGCGGCCATTGTGACTTTGATTATTCTCCTGATCGCGGCGGCCGCCGGCGTGGCGGTGTTCGTGCTGGGTATGCGCGTTTCGGGCAAAGCCTCCAGCCAGCCTGCGCCCAAGGTCAGCCGCAGCGAAACACCCGCGGCCCAGCCTGCCTCGAAAGCTGCCGAAAAGCCGGCATTCGAGAACGAGGCCACCGCCGCCGTGTTCGACGAGTGTTTCAAGCTCGCCTTCGGCGTGCAACGGTTCGATTACGAGGTCACCGGTCCGCACGCGGCCGTGCTGGCCAAGGTCAATGACCAGGCCGCCGCGTCGGTTCATCAACGCGAATATTTCCCTCGCCGCCCGATGCTGCTGCCGCGGCTCATGCGAGTCCTCAACGATGACGACGCCACTCGCCGCGAGATCGTGCAGTTGATTCTGGAAGATCCAGCGCTCGCCGGCAGCGTCCTGCAGCGGGCCAACAGCGCCGCCTACCGCTACTCGCCCGTGCCCGTCGACAGTCTCGATCGCGCTGTCGTCATGCTCGGCGTGGAAGGGCTGCGCAGCCTGCTTGCGACCGCGATCCTGCAGCCGGTGTTTCGTCAGCCCAAAGGTTATTTCGACAACTTCGCCATCGTCACTTGGGAACATGCACGGCGGAGCGCGGCGGGCGCCGAAGCATGCGCTCGTGCACTGGGCAATGTCGATCCATTCGTCGCTCAGCTGCTCGGGCTGATCGGTCCGCTCGCCCGTATCGTGCTGTTCCGGCTGACCACCGAAACGTATCGCGAATGGCCGGACCTGCTGCCGCGGGCGGAAGTTTTCATTCGCGCCATTCAGCACCAGTCGGCGAACGTAGCCGGCTTCATCGCAGCCACGTGGCAATTGTCCGATCCCTCGATCCGCGCCTTGCAGGAACAAACCGAAAGAGTCTCGCCCGCTGAGATGAGCCCGCTGGGCCGTGTGGTTTACTTCAGCAACCTGTGCGGCGCTCTGGCGCTGCTCGCCACTCGCGGCAACTACTCGGTCGAAGGTGCCCAGGCAATGTTGATTCAGCAGGGCCTGAACCGCGAAACCATGACCGCCATCTGGAACGCGGCCATGGCCGCCAACGAAGACTAGCCGCGGAGTTCCCAGGAACCACAGACCGATGACAGCCGTTCACTGAATATCCTCAAGAATGGCGAGACCTGTCATGTCCCCCGAGAAACGCGAGCATCCGCCCGGCCTGCATCGAATGCTGAATTACGGCCGTCAGCACGGCAAAGTCGGCTGGATCCTGTTGTGGCTGCTGGGCGTGCCGATTCCAGTGCTGTTGGTGCTGTTCTTGGTGCGAGGCTGTACTTAAACTGTCGACCTCGGGGCAACGTCGGACGCCCTCAATCTTCGGAGCAGTGGCGCTCATGCTGGTTACTTTCCGCTCGACCGCGACCGAGTCCATCACCATGTTTCATGACGTGGCGGTGCAGTTGCTGAAGCTCATGGGCGCGACGGGACGCGTGCCTGGCGCACTCGGCCCGGATGACGTCGGCTCAGCGCTACAACAGTTGGAAACGGCGACGGAGCAGATCCGCGCCGGCACGCACATCACGCCGGCGCGCCCCGCTGATAACGAGGATTCCAAGCACGATGACGAAGACGACGAGCGCGAAGCTCCCGTCGATCTTGCGACTCGTGCCGTGCCGCTGCTGAGTATCTTGAAGCGCGCCGCGGCGGCCCATGCCGAAGTGATGTGGGAAGGTAAATAGCCTCCTTCCAAGCAGTCCCGGCCGCTTCGAGCTAAACTGCGCCCCCACTTCAGGGGAACCGTTCATGGGTCGCATTTTCGAAGTCAGAAAGCACGCGATGTTCGCGCGCTGGAACCGCATGGCGAAGCAATTCGCCCGCATCGGCAAGGACATCACCATTGCCGTGAAGGCCGGCGGCACCGACCCAAGCTCCAACCCCGCCCTGCGCCGAGTAATCCAGAACTCGCGCGCCGTGAACATGCCCAAGGACAAGGTCGAAGCCGCAATCAAGCGCGCCTCGGGCAAGGACGCAGCCAATTTCACTGAGATCCTGTACGAAGGCTATGCGCCGCATGGCGTCGCCGTGTTGGTGGAAACCGCGACCGACAATCCGACCCGCACAGTCGCCAACGTGCGCAGCATCTTCACCAAGCATGACGGCAACCTCGGCACCTCCAACAGCGTCAGCTTCCAGTTCAAGAAAATGGGCGTGTTCCGTTTGAACCCGGAAGGCGTCGACCAGGACGATCTGGGGCTGTATCTGATCGATCACGGCCTGGAGGAAATGGGCGAGAGCACCGGCGAAAAAGGCGAGCCGCAGATCGTCGCCCGCTGCAACTTCGGCGAATTCGGCCACATGCAAAAGGCGCTGGAAGACCGCAAGATCACCCCGCTGTCGGCCGAACATGAATACATCTGCCTCACACCGACTGAACTGCCCGAAGCGCAGGCCACCGAAGTCATGGAGTTGATCGACAAGCTCGAACAGGATGACGACGTGCAGAAGGTGTATCACACGCTGGCGTAACGTCCGCCCTCCTCGACCGATTCGCGTCGCGTTCCTTGAGCCCCTTGCAGGAAACATTCGGCGAGCCTTTGCTCGTCGCCGCTCGACAGTTGGTCGAAGGCGGCGGCGTGGGCGAGTTGCGCGTGCTGCAAGCCGGTGTGGTCGTGACGGGCGTCGTCAGCGACGACGCGAAACGACGTTTCCGAGTTTATATCCGGCACTCGGGCTCGCCTGGCAACCTGCGAATCGCGGAAGCGGAATGCAGTTGTGGCAATGATGGGCGATGTTTACACGTGGCCGCGGTCACTGTTGCAGCGGTGGAGCAGCCACGATCAAACACTGCGTCGGCCTCGCCCGCAGCCTCCAAAGCTCAAGCATCGAACTCATCACCAGAACCCGCAGCGGGTGCGCAACTCTCGCAGCGGCTGTTTTACGTGCTGCAAACGGTTGGCGATACTCGCGATTACGAGTTGCAGGTAACGGCGTGGGTCGCTCAACTCACGCCTGGCTCGCAGAAAATCGCTCGGGGCAACGCGAGTCCATTCATGGCGCGCACCACGGGCGGCAGCGATTTTCCTCGCTACGTCGATTCGGAAGATCGTCAGATCCTGCCCGCGCTGTTGGCGCAACGAAACGAAGGGCCCTGGAACCTTAGAGGCGCGGCTGGCGCGGCAGTGTTGAATCAAGTGCTCGCGACCAAGCGCGTGCTGTGGCAGACGCTCGATGGGTCATTGCTACGCGTCGGCAAGCCGAGATCAGGTGAGCTGTCGTGGGAGCTGTTGCCCAATGGCGATCAGCAACTCCAGTGCGTCGTTTCCTCCGCCTCTCACGTGTTGATGCACGTCGATCCGCCCATGTATGTCGATGGCGCCAGCCACGAAATCGGCGCGCTTTCCCTGCCCTGCTCGATCGAGCGCGTACGGCAGCACTTGAGCTTGCTGGTCTCTCCGGAACGGGTCACCGCACTCAATGCCGAGTTAGAAGCCGCACTTCCCCGCCTTCGCGCGATTTCAGCTCGAACGCAGCCGGTGCGCACGTTGAGCGCCCGACTTCATCTCAGCGCCGGCCCGGCCGCAACGCTGCACTTTGTTTATAACGACTTGGCCGTCGACAGCCGCTCGCTCCGCGGCGACTCGGCCACGGCCAGGATCGTAACCGCCGCCAACGAACTGTATGAGTTCGAAAGAAACATCGCGACCGAGCGCCAGCTGCAAACTCGTTTCGACTCGGCGTTGACCGGGCGCGAACGAGGCGGTGATTTCTGGCTCGTGTTCGTCCTCCAAACCGTGCCGGAACTGCAGGCGGCCGGATGGGACGTCGTGATCGACGACAGCTTCCCCTATCGACTCGCTGGCTCGATAGAATGGTACGCGGACGCAGACTCTCGGCGGGACCGCGAGTGGTTCGACCTGAAGCTCGGCATGGTCGTCGACGGGCAGCAAATCAATTTGCTGCCCGCACTGGTCGACTATCTTCAAGGCGCGCTGGGCAACGGCGAAGCGGGTTGCCGCCGCGTCGGCGAGCAGTTGTTTGTATTGCTGGCCGACGGCCGCTACCTGCCCGTGCCCATCGATCGCATCAAGCGCATCGCCGACACGCTGGTCGAGCTCTTCGAGCACGACGCGCTCGACAAACAACAAGCACTGTCTCTACCCGCCACGCAGGCGAGCCGACTGGCGCAGCTCACCGCCGACCCCGAAGCGCCGGTGCTGCACTCGGCGGATCCGGTGCTGCTCGAATCTGTTACCGAACTGCGCAACTTCACGGCGATCCAACCGCTGGAAGCGCCGGCTTGGTTTACCGCTAGCCTGCGGCCCTATCAGCAGGAAGGCCTGGGCTGGCTGCAATTCCTGCGACGCTGCCGGCTGGGCGGCGTTCTCGCCGACGACATGGGCCTGGGCAAAACCGTGCAGACGCTGGCGCACCTGGCGCTGGAAAAAGACGCCGGCCGCTTGCAAAAGCCGACGCTGATCGTCGCCCCGGTCAGCGTCATCGGTAACTGGGAACGCGAGATTCGCCAGCACGCGCCGCAGTTGAAAGCGCTGACGCTGCACGGCCCGCGACGCAAGGAGCTGTTCTCGTCCATTCCCAACGTCGATGTGGTCGTCACCGCGTATCCGCTGCTGTTGGTCGACGCCGAAGTGCTGACCGCTCACGATTTCTATTTGCTGGTGATGGATGAAGCACAAGTCATCAAGAATCCTCGCGCGAAGGTTTCGCAAGCGGCTCGCGCACTGCGCGCCGAACACCGCCTGTGTCTGAGCGGCACGCCGATGGAAAATCATCTCGGCGAGCTGTGGGCGCTGGTGGATTTCCTGCAGCCGGGCCTGTTGGGCGAAGAGCGCGAGTTCACGCGCCAGTATCGAACCGCGATCGAAAAGAACGAAGACCGGGAGCGCGCCCTGGCGCTGAGCCGTCGCATCGCCCCGTTCGTTCTACGCCGCACCAAGGACGCGGTCGCACCGGACCTGCCCGAGAAGACGCAAATCATCGAGACCATCGCGCTCGACGAGAAACAACGCGACTTCTATGACGGCGTGCGACTCGCCTCGCACCGTCGCGTGCGGGAAACCATCGAAGAACGCGGCCTCGCACGCAGCCAGATCACAGTGCTCGACGCGCTACTGAAGTTGCGCCAGGCATGTTGCGATCCGAGACTAGTTGGCGGCGAGGCCGAACATCAGGATGTTCCCTCGGCAAAGATCGACTGGCTCACGCATGCACTGCCGGAGATGATCGAGGAAGGCCGGCGCATCCTGCTGTTCTCCCAATTCACTTCGATGCTGAGCCTGATCGAAAAGACCGTTCAGGAACTGGGCATTCCCTACCTGCTACTCACAGGCGAAACGCGAGAACGCACGCCGCTGATAGAGCAGTTCCAGTCCGGCGCCGTGCCGCTGTTCCTCATCAGCCTGAAGGCCGGCGGCACCGGCCTGAACCTCACCGCTGCTGACACGGTCATTCATTACGATCCCTGGTGGAACCCAGCCGTCGAAGCGCAGGCGACGGACCGCGCACATCGCATCGGCCAGAACAAACCCGTGTTCGTTTACAAACTCATCGCGCAAGGCACGGTCGAAGAGCGCATCGTGCGCATGCAGGAGCGCAAGCACGCGCTCGCCAGCCAGCTGTACACCGAAAAGAACGCCGCGCCGCTGCAGCTCGATGCCACCGATTTGGAAATGTTGTTCGCGCCATGACCAAGATCGACAGCGCCCTGCAAAAACAAGTGGACGACCAGTTGCTGGAGCAAGGCGCGTTCGCCGTGCTCGAACTGCTGCTGGCCAGCGGCCGGCTGGCGTATAGCGACTACGAAAGCTGGCGCCGGTGCGAGATCGAATTCCTGGACAGCGTGCTGATGGGCAGCCCGGACAAGATCCGCGCCCAGATCGAACAAGCCGTGAACTACGCACGCAGCATCGGACTCATCGAGCAGCCGCAGGAGTTCACGTCGTGGCATACGGATGCCGGCGCGAGCGGCAAACCACTGCGCATCAGCGAACACTCTGCGGTACATCGACTGATGGCCGGGCGTTTCATCCCCGCGCAGCAGGCGCCACAGATGGATCTGTTTCTAGACAATCCCGTCTCGGCGCTGACCAACGGCATCGTTCGCTCACTCGCAGCCGGCAACGCGCCGGATGCTCAGCGACAGCTCGACCGGTTGTACTCGATCGCACCCAATCATTCGGACCTCGCCGGTTACGATCGTTTGCTGGCGACGTTGCATCGGTTGGGCCAGCCCGTCGATGACGTGCAACAGGAGCTGAACTCCCTGCTCGATACGACGCCGATCGCGAAACGCCTGCTTGGCGCGCAGTGGCGCGAGTTGCTCACACCGTTGTGGCGGCAGCTGGCCGATGCGGCCGAAGGTCAACCGTTCTCGGCCGATCGGCCGCAACTTCATCGCAGCTTCGCGCTCAGTCAGGCACAGGATTGGGCCAGCGTCACTGCATGTGTGCTCAAGGAGCCGCAATGGTGGCTGCAACCGTCACTCTGTTTGCAGCTCGCGCACAGCGGAGCATTTCAACATCGCCGGATCGAGGCGCTGACTGGCTGGTTCAATCTCTGCTGGCACTCGCCGAATGAGGCGGCAGCCGCTTTGAACAAGACGCAGCATCCGGATGCAGGTGTCGGCGCGGCGTGGCAAGAGTTTCTTGCCGTGGAAGATGAGTTGGGCGATGACGATGACGCGGCACTCACACCGTGCGACTTTCCGGCTTGGATGTTACTTCACGAAGCCGGGCTCGCCCGTCAGCTCGACATCGAACTGGCGCAGACACAAACGCCAGGCGAGGAATGCTATCGCTGCGTGCACAAGTGGCTCGACGCACGACGCAATCAGCGCAAGGACGAGGAGCTGGCGCAGCGGAAGGCGCTGCAGGCGAGCCAGCCGCTGCTATTTCAGTATCTCAAGAGCGTGGTGGGCTGACGAACTCACTGGCACGAAGCCCGGCACTCTCGCAACGTCTCCAGGCACATCTGATCGGACTCGCGCGACTGGTTATCACAATCCTGCCGGCGCGATGCCACGCTGCCGCCGAGCGTCTCGACACAATCCCTGTAACGAGTCGTCATCCGCGACAGGCAAGCTTCACGGTCGAGCGCATATTCACAACGTGATTGGCTGAAGAAAGCGCAGTTCGCCATCGCTGGATCCGTCGTCATGCGACCCGCCTTGCTGCCAAATGCGATGCCCCGCATGCACTCCTGCTTGCCCCTGCGAGTGATGCTGCGACACTCGCCATCATCACGTTCGCACTGAGAGACGCACTGCTTGCGGCGCGCATCCAGGCCCGCGCCGGAGTTCGTTGATGTCACCGCCCTCGCCACCGGTTGCGGCGGCGGTGTAGAGATCGTCGCCTCAGTTTCGGATGGAGTCGGGGCTGGCGATTGATCCGCGTTCGCCTCGATGGACGCGCTCTCGCCCTCTGCCAGAGGCTCAACCGGCGTGGGGTCCGGTGCCGTCCGAGCAGCCGGCCGCTGATCTGCCTCAATCATCGCGGCTGAATCAGGCTGCTGCTTCTGATTGTTGAGCATCACAAACACGCCCGCCGCCGCAGCGGCCACGCCGACCCCAACGAGCAACCCCACCAACCCAACCCTCTTTCGTTCGAGCGGCGCTTCGATCTCCGCCAACAATTCCTGAAGCGAACCAAAGCGCTCCTCAGGCATCGCCGCCATTGCCCGCATCACCGCAGCGGCATAACGCTTGGGTACATCGCGGCGAATCTCATGCAGCGACTTGACGGCTCCCGTCGGCACGGTGCCAGCTAACAATTCATACAACACCACGCCGAGCGCGTACTGATCCGTACGCCAGTCGACATCCTTGGACCCGATGCGCTGCTCCGGCGACATGTAATAAGCCGTGCCCAACGCGATTCCAGTCTGCGTGAGCTGACTGTTGGCGAACACGCGCGCGATGCCGAAGTCCATCAGCTTCACGGCACCGTCTTCAGCCATCCAGATGTTCTCCGGCTTGATGTCCCGGTGAACGATGTAACGATGTGCGTAATGCAGAGCTTCGACCAGCTGCCGGGCGATGTGAGTAACTTCGGCGACGCTGAAAGTCCGATTGCCGTGTCGATAGGCCTCGATGCGCTGACGCAGGTTGTGCCCCTGCAGCCGCTCCATCGAAAAGAAGTAATGCCCGCCGCTTACGCCCACGTCGTGCACACGCACGATGTTCGGATGTGAGAGATTGCAGGACACCTTCGCTTCGGCGAGAAAACGTTCCTTGGCCGCGGTGCTGAACTGCAGATCCTGCCGCAGCACCTTGATCGCGACGTCCTGTTCCTTGAGCCGATCGCGTGCGGCGTACACATTGCCCATGCCGCCCTGGCCGAGCAGGTTGCCGATTTCCAGGCGCTCCGCGATCACCTCGCCCGGCTCCATGCGAACGAAAGTATCTCCCGGCGGCATCGACGGACCGGCGCGCTGCACGGTCGCCATCACGTCCGAGGGAGTCGGGGTGTCTTTGCTCATGGGCCGGGATTGTATGCCCCGCCCGCGCCATTGGCGCCCAACTAGGACTTTAGGGAGGGATTTGCGACCCTCGTTGCCGGGGCAACATGCTCATTGTCCGCGAAACTGCTGCATGGCTCGTTGCAGCTCGTACACGGCAGGACGCTCCGCCGCTTTGGTCGAGGACACCATCAGGTAGCGTTTGAACATCTCGTGCGCCTGCTCCACATGCAACACGGCCAGGTTGTAAGCAGCCGTGTCATTGCGTGGATCGATCGACAGCACGCGATTGAAATATTGCTCGGCGCGCGGGTACTCGCCTTGTCGATGCGCGATGACGCCGAGGCGAACGTTTGCTTGGACGGACTGCGGATCGATCGCCAGCACGTCTTCGTACGCTTTCGCGGCCGCCTTCAAGTCCTGCTTGCGATAAAGCGTGTCCGCCGTCTGCAAGGACGTCATCAGATCACGGAGCGGCGCTGCTGGCCGCGGCGGTGGACTCGAACACGCGGCGACACATAACAAGATCAACACCCATGCTTTGTTCATGCCGCGACTCCCCGACCAGCCGGTACTATCTTGAGCTGCTCACCGACGCGTAAGTTACAGGCCGCAAGCTTGCCGTTAGCGAGTTCCAATGTGAAATGCGTGCCGCGAGGGGCGAATCGCATCCGCCAGGGTCGCACGGCGGGGCTGACCTTCAGCACACGCAGCTCCCGATCCATGAACGCCACATCGATGGTCATTCGCATCCACAAGGTGTGAATGCTGCCGCCAGGCTCGAACAACATGCCTTCGTCGCTGTCCAGCTCGGTGCGCCCGAGCAGGCCCACCGCGCGATCGCGAAAGTCCGCTGCGATCTTCACATTGCGAGCCAGCTCGACGCCGCCGGCGGTGACTATCGTGGCCGGCGGCGACGATTTTGTTTTCAACGTAACACCAGCTCGACACGCCGATTGCGGGCGCGACCCGCGTCGTTCGCATTGGTACCAGCCGGCGAGACGGGACCAATACCCACCGGCGTGAGGCGCGGCTTGGCCGCAGCGTATTTACCAATCAGCGAGGTAACGACAGCCTGAGCACGACGCCGTGACAAATCCACGTTGTGCTCGTACGAGCCGGCCGTGTCCGAATGGCCGACGACGAAAAAATTCTGCTGTGGATTCTTTTGCAGGTACTGCAGGATCGCTTGCAGCGCCTGCTCGGACTCGGGCTTCACGATGTCTTTATCGGTATCGAAGTAGATGCCCGACAGCACCACCTTGCCCTGCTCGCGAATATCCTGTGTGAGCTTGTTGAGGTCGACGACGATCTGATCGGTCTTCATCGCCTCGCCTTCCACGATGTCGAGACCGACGTACACGCTGTCGCCGGTGCGAATCCGGCCGACGAATACACTGGCGGACAAGGGCGCGCCATTCGCCGTGCCAGTCGCGCTCACGTAACCGAAGTCCGCGGTCTCGGTGTTGATCGAGTCGTAGCGCATCGTGCGATACAACGGCTCTTTGTCATTGTCCCGAAACAGCGCGATTCCGAGCTGATTGCCGCAGGTCTGGTTGAAACAGCTGAGCAGCGTCTTCAAACCGGCGCGGCCCAGTGCCTGCTCGTAATTGCGCAGAACTTCGAGCGCCGACTGGGGGCCGGTGAGCTGATAGATGAGCGTCGTGGTCTTGCCTTCGAACGTTTTCTGGGTCGGCTCGGCGGGCTTGCTCTTGTTCGGAAAGCCGGTGGCGAACTGAGTGCGCGCGAACTGCTGCTGCCGATGAGCGATGATCTCGCTGCCGGGATAGCGCGAGAACATCGGATGATCCGTGCCCTGCT
This sequence comes from Steroidobacter sp., assembly GCA_040509855.1. GTDB lineage: Bacteria > Pseudomonadota > Gammaproteobacteria > Steroidobacterales > Steroidobacteraceae > Steroidobacter. The sequence continues at coordinate 12,453 of JBEVKA010000264.1, read as the reverse complement.
GGGCGCCCAGCGCCACGCCGGCCAAGCCATGGAGCAGACCCAGCGTCGCGCCGACCAGCCAGACAGCCTTTCGATTCCGTGCCACTGATTGCATCTCCCTCGTGAAGTCCCGAGGAACATACCAAGGCAGCGCGTTCAGTTGAAGATCCCGGAATCCATCATTTTCATCGCGATCGGGAAGATGATGATGATGAACGTGATCGGGAACAGCAGGCCGATGAGCGGAAACAGCATCTTCACCGGCGCCTGGTTGGCGAGCTTTTCGGCGCGCAGGAAGCGCTCCGTGCGTCGCTGGCGTGCTTGGTCGGCCAGGACTTCGCCGAGCGAGCCGCCGGTCTCCTCCGCTTGCGACACCGATGCCACGAAGTTGGTCACCGCCGGCATGAGCACGCGCGCTGAGAGTCGATCGAGGGCAATGCGCCGGGTAACGCCGGTGCGAGTCTCGCGCAGGTAGCGCGAAAACTCCTGCCTGACCGGCCCATCGTTCAACTGCTGTACGGCCTGTTCCACGGCTGCCGGAAATGTGAGACCCGCCTTCATCCCGAGCACCAGCACGTCCAGGAAGAACGGGAACTCCTTCTCGAACTTAAGGTGCCGTCGCTTCATCGCGTCCCGCAGCCAGATGTCCGGATACACGAATCCGAGCGGCATCATGCCCAGCAGGCCGGCCACGTAGGCTGGATTCTCCACGTCGAGCGCAAAGATCAAATACACGGCGAACAGCAGGCCGAGCAGCACGGCAGCGCGCTTGATGACCAGGAACTCCGCCGGCGTCATCATGTAGCTCGAACCGGCGTTGTCCAACTGTGACTGCAACAAGTCGCGCCGGTGCTGATCGAGCGCTTCGTCGACGTTCGCGGCATAAGCACGCATCAGTGGACGGAACAAACGCACGAACAGCGGCAGCTCGTCACGCCAGGCCGCATCGCGTACACCGTCGACCGGCGCCTGCGAGCGGAGCATGAACGGGATCATCACGATGAGCGCGATGGCGAGGGCCACGAGGAACGAGATGAAATAAACTTGCATGTGGCTCACCTCACACGTCGATGTTGACGATCTTGCGGATGACCCACACGGCGATGGTCATCATCACCGCCACGACCGCCAGCGTGACCCAGCCGTACCACTGCGTGAACATCCGGCTCATTTCCTCCGGCTGCTGAAAATACAGCGCCACGCCCACCAGTACCGGCAACAGACCGACTACCCAGCCCTGCGCGCGGCCCATCGCCGTAAGCGCTTCGATCTTGCCTTCGATCGCCGCTTTTTCCTGCAGCGTCTTCGCCAGCGATTCGAGCGTATCGGCGAGATTGCCGCCGACCCGGCGCGCCACGTTGATCGCGGTGTTCATGAGATCGAGCTCGGGCCGGTCGATACGCTTGCGCAGGTCCGCCAGCGATTCGTTGAGCGGACGGCCGACCTGATACTCCGCGAGGATGATGGTGAATTCCTGGCTGAGCGGCGGCGGCTGGCGCGTCGCCAGTAGTTCGAGGCCCTTGGTGAGATTCGATCCCGCGCGCAGCGCCGAGCTCAACGCGAGCAAAGCATCCGGCAGCTGATATACGAAACTGCGCACCCGTTTGGTAGTCATGCGGTACGCGAGAAAGCGCGGGCCGCCGATGCCGAGCACGACACCCGCGACCAGCCCCACCGGTCCGATCAGGAAATATCCGACCACACCGCCGACGATCGGCAGCACCATGTTGGCGACGAACAAGGTCTGCACGTTGGTGACGATGAACTGCTGCGTCAGGCTCGCGCCGATCTCTGAAACGAACTGCTTTCGATAGCTCCCCACCAGCCGCCGCGTCAGCAGTGCGAACAGAGCGAACGCAATCACGACCAGCAGAACGATCAGCAGCCTGCCACCCGTCGCGCCTGTCGTCGGTTCCATGATCGCTCCTGTCAATGCTCGAGAGGCCGCGCCGTGCCGAAGATGCTGTGGTCGACCGGAATGCCCGAGCGCCGCAGCTCCTCATAGAAATGCGGCGCCTGTCCGAATCCGACATGCTCGCCGAGCACTTCGCCGTTCGGCCCGATACCGCGCTGCTGGAATGCGAACAAGGGCTGCGTGAGGATCACGTCGCCTTCCATGCCATCCACTTCGACGATGGAAACGACGCGACGGCGGCCATCGCTGAAGCGCGTCAGTTGCACGATGATGTTGACGGCCGAGGAGATCTGTTCGCGGATGGCGCGCACCGGCAGATCCATGCCTGCCATCAACACCATGACCTCCAGGCGGGACAGCAGATCGCGCGGCGAGTTGGCATGGCCCGTCGTCATCGATCCATCGTGGCCCGTGTTCATCGCTTGCAACATGTCCAGCGCTTCGCCGCCGCGACACTCGCCGACGATGATGCGATCGGGGCGCATACGCAGACAGTTGCGAACCAGATCGCGGATCGTCACTTCGCCTCGCCCTTCGACGTTCGCCGGGCGCGCTTCGAGCGACAGCACGTGCGGCTGCACGAGTCGCAACTCGGCGGCGTCTTCGACGGTGACGATGCGCTCGTCGTCGGGAATGTAGGCGGACAGCGCGTTCAAGAATGTGGTCTTGCCCGAGCCCGTGCCACCGGACACCAGGATGTTCTTGCGGTGATGGACGCAGATCTTGAGGAACGCTTCCATTTCCGCCGTCAGCGCGCCGATCTCGATCAGGCGATCCATCGAGAAGCGCCGCTTGGCGAACTTGCGGATGGTGACGATCGGCCCGATGAGCGATAGCGGCGGGATGATGGCGTTGACACGCGAGCCGTCCGGCAAGCGTGCGTCGACCATCGGCACACCTTCGTCGATACGGCGGCCGAGCGGGCTCACGATGCGCTCGATCACGCGCATCAGCGAAGCGCTGTTGATGAAACGAGCCGGCGCGCGCGTCAGCTTGCCTGAGCGCTCGACATAGATGCAGTTCGGACCGTTCACCATGATTTCCGAAACGGACTCGTCGCCGAGGAACGGTTCGAGCGGGCCGAAGCCCATGATCTCGGCGGTCATCTCCCTGACGAACTGCGCCATATCGATGCCGGGCGGCAAATGAATCGCGCCCTGGGCGATGATGCGCTCGATGGCGATGCGCGCTTCCTCGCGCAGATCGGTGCTGGCGAGCTGATTCAGTGCCGTACGACGAAACAGATCGAGCTCGCGCAGGACCAGTTCCTGCACTTTCTCCTGCAACGGCGTCAGCTCGTCCGGAGGCATGCGCACTTGTTCGGGCTGCGCCGCTGGCTCGGACGCTTGCGGTCGCGAAGAAACATTGGGCGCGACACGAGCAACCGGAGCGGACGCGACAGGTCGCGGTGGCGGTGATGGTGGGGGCGCAGGCTCGATCAAGCTGCTGACGACGCGCAACTCACAAGCGCCGATCTGGAACACATCGCCGAGCCTGATTCGCTGTTTGCCGTTGGCCGGCGTGCCGTTTTTCATCAGCGACTGAGAGTCGATCGAACGCAAGGAAACATCGTCGTCGGCGATGAGCAGAGCGGCATGTTGTTTGGCGACGGAGTCGTGACGCAAGCGAATGTCGGCCGTCAACGCACGCCCGATCGTGTATTCGCCGAACTCGACACGGCGCCGCGCGGGGCCGTGTCCTGGAACATTGATCTCGAATTCGATCACGCTGTACTCCTCAACATGCTACACAGGCTCGCGAGGCACATCGCCCAGGCGCGGCAGGTCTGATCGAGACATGACTGCGCCGTTCTGACGTGCTGGCGTCTGCATGCGAACGGTGGCAGTCGCCATCATCGGCAGACGGTTCGCTGCCAGCATCGCGCGCTCCACGGTATCGAGCCCAGGCCGCGTGATTCGTAGCGCCGCTCGAAACACCCAGCGCACCACCGGCACCTTCAACTCGTAGCCGTAGCGAACCTGCACGCGCAGGATGTTTGCATCCTGGATCGTCACTCTGCTTTGGCCGCCGAGCGTCGTGGGCCGCAGATACAAACGATCGTTCGGAATCTCACGCACGCCACGCACATTCACGCCGAAGTCGGTGAATGCTTCGCGCGTCGGATTGAGAATGCGAATGCTCGATGTCGCGACGTCCGGCAGGACTTCGGTGGCGAGCGTGCGAGACAACCCAGCGAGCGACGAATTCGGCGAATACAGCGGCAACAGGCCGCGCGCCAGGCCGGCGCGAATGGAATTGAGGTCCGCATTGTTGACGGCGCCGGCCCGCGCTGCCTGCAGCGTGGCGTGATTCAACGTCGCCTTCGCTTCGTAAATCATCGCCACTTGAATCGCGCCCATGATGACCATCACGAGCACCGGCATCACGATGAGCGTCTCGGCGATCGCGGCGCCCCGCTGGGCTGCTCGAAACACTTTCATACGTTCACCTCGTCGCGCGCCATCAATCCTTGAGCTTGAATTTCAACTTCTCGTCCGACTTGGTCTTGAGATCGTCGAACTGCTGCTCGGCATCGCGCACTTCCTTGGACTCCGGCGAGATGATGCGCGGGCTCACCAGCACGACCAGTTCCGTCTGGCCGCTGCGGAAATTGCGCGACTTGAACAGCTCGCCGATGATCGGAATGTTGCCCAGCCCCGGGACCTTCACCACGGTCTTCGCGTCGTCGCTGCTGAACAGTCCGCCGACCACCATGGTCTGGCCCGACTGCACGTTCATTTCAGTCTTGGTCTTACGGGTCGCGAAGCCCGGAATGCCGGCGACCGAGATGGAGCGATCGACGCTGCTGACCTCGACGTTGACCTTGGTGCGGATCAGGCCGTCGTCGTTGGCCTGCGGCTCGATGTTCAGGATGATGCCGAACTCCTTGAACTGCACGTTGATGCGGCCGTCGTTGTCGACGATGGGAATCGGCAGCTCGCCGCCGGCGAGGAAATCCGCGGCGCCGCCATTGATACAAGTCAATGTCGGCTCCGCCAGCAGACGCGCATCGCCGTTGCTGACCAGCAGGCGAATCAGTGAATCGACGGTCGTGGTCAGCGACAGATAGTTGTTGCCCGTGCCGATGTCGAACGGCGGCAGCACATTCATGAAGCCCTGCTCCGTCTCGGGAATGACACGGAAGTATGGGTTGGTTACGACCTCCTGCACGGTGCCGAAAATCGGACCGGTCGCCACGTCGGCCCAGTCGACACCGATGTCCTTGAGCGCATCGCGCTTGACTTCGATGAACTTGGCCTTGAGCAGGATGGTCGACTCGATTTCCAGCGGCGGCACGAAGGTTGGTGGCTGTATAGCGCCGGCAACTTGGACCACGTGGGTCTCGGTATATCCATCGCGCGACCACAGGCGCAGGTCGGTCATTCCTGCCTTGCGGCCAAACACCACGACTTCGCTCGAATCCTCGAACACTTTCACGTCGACGATGTCGCCATTGCCGGCGATGACGCGCTTCACGTTCGGAAAGCGCAGCACCAGCGTCTGGCCTTCGCGCACGGCGAGCGGCTCTTTGCCCACCACGCTATTGACGGTTTGCACGCCAACCGACCGTGTCGGCGCCGATCGTCGCGGCGGCGTCGGCTGCACGACGGTGGGCATCGGCGCTTGCTCCCGATCGCGAGGCGCCGGCGTGCCCTTGATGACTTCCTGCGCGACTCGATTGGCCTCCACCTCCGGTGGTGGGGCCGCCGTTTGCGCGAACACTGCATCCGCTGCAATGACGCAGCAACATGCGGCCATGAGTTGTATGCCGCGAGTGAATCCTTTCACACTGCCGAACTGGGTCGTCTGCCTCGCCATCATTTGCCTTTGCCACCCAAGATGATTTCGACGCTGGGGCGCGCCCGCGCCTTGCCAACGTTCTGCGCCAGCAGATTTTGTTTGGTGATGCGCTCGATGCGGGTCGGATCGTCATCCTCACGCTGCCGTAGCGTGACGGTGATCTTGCCGGCCTCCTGTGCGAGCGTGATCTTGGCCGCGTCTCCGGGCGGAACGGTGACGGTGATGGTCGTGTAGGTGAGCGCCTGGCCTTCGGGCACTTGTGTGCTGTTGGTCACGGTGCGCACGCCGGTGGCGGCGACCGTAATGTCGTACAGCAAAGGAATCGTGACGCTCTCGTTGCCGTTGGTGGTGGTGAAGAACAGATCGATGCGATCGCCGGGTTGTAACAATCCCGCGATCGAAGATTCGTCGGAGACCTGGAACGTCAGCGCACGCTGGCCCGCCGGCAGTTGCGCCGAGAAGCCGGCACCCGGTTCTTGCGCGAGATAAGTCCGTAACACCGGCTCGCCGCTCTTCACCGGAAATGTAATCACGCGTCCTTTCAAATCCGACCACTCATCGGCCGAAGCGGCCGCAGACGCTACGAATTCGCGCGGAATCTCACGAATCGAAACCGTCGAGGCGTCGAGGAACGCACCGGGCTCCAGATCCTGGTTCGCAACGATGACCTTCACCGGCTCGTAGCCGCTGGCCAGCTGCGCTTGTCTCGCGGCGACCGTGCCCTCGATGTAATCGTTCGCCAAATAGGCGGCACCGCCGGCCGCGAACAGCGCGCCTGCGCCCATCGCAATCGTCATCAAGTTGGCTTTCATGACTTCCTCATCTTCTTCCCGGCAAAGTCTCTTCCGACTAGAACGGCAGGATCAGCGCCCACGAGAATTCCCGGTGATGCTCGCGGATCAGCGTCAGCGCGAGCTGCGCGCCACGCCAGATCCCGATCGTTCCGAAGAACATCACGATGACGTACTCGGCCGTGCCCCAGCCGCCGCAGCGTCGGGCGAACGCTCGGCCTGATCTCGCTTTCATCGCTGTCCCGAGTACACGCATGGTCCGCTCCACTTTCGACTGGTTCGCTTATGACTTCTTCCACACCACCGTGACGGCGGTCGTTGCACCCAGATCGCGGCCTGGCAGGAACGACAGCTGCGCGTGCTGTGCATCTTTCTGCACTTCGATGATGTGACCCTGCGTCTTGGTCGCGCGTCGATCGAGCACCAGCTGCCAACCGCCGCGAACCAGCATGTTCGCGAACTCACGCGCCTCGGTGCTCGCCGAGCGCTGGCTCAGCAGCGTGATGTGCTCACTCTGCACGCCGAAATCTTCGTATTCCTGCAACGTGACCACCGTCGAGGACTTGGGATGCGGAAAGCGCGTCGCGACGCGCTTGACGGTGCGAGGATCGGCACTGACGGCGATCGTTCCTTCCGAGCCTCCGAGCGTGCTGCGCGCCTGCACGGTGATGTAATGCTCGTCGGTCTTGATGCCCAGAATGCTCCACTCGTCACGCCGGCTGCGCGTGTAGTCCGCTTTGCCTTTGGCACGCCACCAGTGTTCGTAGAAGTTGATGACTTCATCGACGTCCGCCGACGTCTTGAACGCCTTGATGGTCATCGGCAGCCCGTTCATACGCATGCTCTGCGCCACCCACTGCGCCTCACCGTTCGGCGGTGGCGCGGGCTCTGGGAAACGCGACGTCAGCGAGGCGAGTTCGCCCGCCTGAGTCGCCATGGTCGAGACCATCAGCAGCGCGCCGAGTACTCCGATCGAAATGCGGATCCTCTTGCGCATCGTTGTTATCGCGGCGTGTAAACGTAATTGCTCGGCAGCGAAGTCGAAGGCACCGTCAGGTCCGGTCCATCCAGATAACCGCGGCCAAAACCATACTGGCCTTCACCGTAGAGCGGCGTGCCTTTGCCGCCGAGCCAACCGAGCGCCATGCCGGCGAACTCGGCCTGCCACACGCGTTCGTTCGCGACCAGATTGTCGATACGATTGCGCAGGTCGGTCTCGCTACGTGGCGACCAGGTGTCGCTGAGAATGCCGCCCGCCGCCGCTTGCATGACCGGCTGTCGGTTCGATTGAGTTCGTCCGCGACGGAGCGCGATCGGCCGATCGGCGAGTTCACCGAGCAGCGGGCGCACTCGCAGGCTGATGTCCGCCCTCGCGAATGAATTGCGATCAAAACCCAGCGGCCGCACGCCGACTGCCGTCATCGCCGCGTTACCAACTGCATTGGCGCCAAAAGCGATTTGCGGAACGGTGATCGCACCGACACCGACGGGGCTTTCACGCGATGTGCCGTTGTATGTGACGGGCTGTGGCCCATTGCCGTTCCGGGCGACCAGCAATCGTTGATTGGCACGATCGCGCCAGAGCACGTTCTCGCTCACACCCGCGCGACGCACGTCGCCATTGTTCGAGATGCCGGCGCGTGCATTGCCAAGCGCCCGATCGCGAGTTTCGATTCCGATATCGGCAGCACTCTTTTGCGCACCGTCGCTGCGATAGACCGTGCGTTCCCAAACGGAGTAACGAGTCGCATCGTACGACTTGTGCTTGACGTCGAGCTGCTTGCCCAGCAACGGAATGCCGATGAGAAAGGGTGCAAGCGCCAGCAGTGCGACGATCGTCTCCACTGTCGCGTGGCCTGCCTGCGAGCTGCGATCGTTACCAGTGCGATGAATCATGTTTGTTTCTCTCACGCGAGCTCGCGCGCATCTGGAATCGCGATCAAATGCCCGGCACGGGGATGTCGGCCAGATGCGCTTCCCAAAATGGATTGAACAGGTTCGCGTATTCGGTGCGGTTGCTGCCGTGGGTCGGAAAGCCGAGGCCGGCGCTGGGCCGTGAGAACTCGACCTTCGCCAGCGCGGCAACCATCATCGGAGCGTCTTCGGCCGTCACATCCAGAACATTTCTGGTGCGCACGGTGCTCTGCCGCTTGGCCGCGACGGCCGCGATTTCGAGCGAACGATTGTTCTGCACATTGCCGCGCAAGTTGTAGTAGTTGGGCACACCGGAATAGTTGCGAGCGAATTCAGTCGCCCGCGCCGAGCCCAGGTTCCGACCGATGCGACTGCAGTCCCAGCCGCCAATCAGCGGTCGCGTGCAGAACTCCAACCGGTCCGATGCATTCCAGTCAGCGCGCGTTCGGTTCTGCGAATTCGTCGTGGATCCGCCTTTGCGAAACTCGACCGCACTCGGAACGACAGGCAAGCCCCAGCCGCGATTGCCTTCGATCCAGCGCCTGTTGTCGCCATTCGCGCGAACGGTCGCAGTGATGAGCTGAGTGATGCGTCCGCTATCTTGTCCCGCGGTGTAACGTTCGACGAAGCGTGGCAACTCGACGCGCTGATACTGCACCTTCGCGATCAGTGGTGCGCTCAACACACCAGGCAACGCGTTGAGCTCGCCGGTGTTGTTGACGGAAATGTTGGGATCGTAAGTGCGCGCGGTCTCTTCCATCACCCGATCCAGGCCGGTGGCGCCGCCGTATATGAGCGATGCGGAGATCTCGTCCTGCGAGGTTCGATAGGCGACGTTGAGCCCGTCCATCAAAGGCACGAGCACTCGCGCCGCCTGGTCGTTGATCTCTTTCACCGTGGTGACGATGCGTTCCGCGGCAGTGATGAACTGGCCCCAGTACGGCACCCAGCTGGTGAAATCCTGGATCGAGTCGATGGAGAACTCGACGTACCTGAACCAGCTGATATATGAAACGTAGTGGCCGACCGCGACGTGGTTCGCGACCATCGCGCGATTGGTGTAGGCCAGGTAATTCAGATGCCGTGCAGTCCACACGCCGGCGCTGTAAGCAGCGGCATCGGCGGCATTGGCGACCATCGATTTCTCGGTGATCTTCTGCCCGGTGTTGAACATCATTATCAACGCCGCGCCGGCGACCAGAATGCCGAATGCGGCAAGCGGCAGGATCTGACCGCGCTGACGTCGTGCGCGCTGATGGGGCGTTGTGCGGCTCACGATCATGTTCCGTTTTGGCGCCTGGTCATTCAAAGCTTTCCGGAGATGTGGCGCGGCCCGTGACAAACCGCCGCGGGCGCGCGCCCCATACTTCCTGCCGGAATGTTTGCAACACTCCGGAAGCGCTGGTTAGTTCTGCTGGTTGTAGTTCGCGAGCGTTTCGTTCTGCGAGGCGCGGGTACGAGCCGCGTCCGCACGCTGACCGGCGCGTGTGATGTCCTGATCGCCCGCCTGACCCGCCATTTCCTGGCTCATGGAGGCCATCTGGTTGCTCAGCGTGTCGCCGAAGGCGGCGAACAGGCCGATGCCGGCGACGGCGACCAGCGCGGTGATGATGATGTACTCGCTCATGCCTTGACCGAGTTGGCGACGCTTCATTTGACGCATGACACTTTCCTCTAATTGAGCTGCTGACCGAAATGTCGGATGAGATTGCGCGGCGACCCCGATCGTTTTTGGGCTGCCACTCAGCGACACAGTAGAGGGGAGCCTCGCCTGCCGTGTCCTAACCGCGAGCTAACCAATTTCTAACGCGCCGCGTTCAGCCGGCGACACAACGGGGACACACGACATATTTATGTGATGTGGAAGTGAGAATGTCATCACGAGATCGTGCGATACGGATGCTTCGGCAAAGTCCGCGTGGTGCACCGGGACGGCGCGGTTTGTAACAATCGCTGCACGCGAAACAGAGGGTGCGATTGGCTTGTGACATTTCGGTCATGTCACATTCAGACTTGGGCCGATCGGCTCAGTCGCACATTTGCGCCAGTGAAGGTACTTGTATAGCCTGAATTCGATGCGCTTGAATATTCGCGCTCGTTTGCATCCAGTGCCGCGCCACCGACGAAGCATCGATGGGTTTGCTCGTTGGTTGTTCGCACGCAGAGCCTGAAGGGACGCGGGCCATATGGCCTAGGCCGCGGCAGATCACGGAGATGTGTGCAGATGAAAGGATCTACTGTCATCGAAGCACGGTCGTGCCGCTACCGATTCGGCACGGCGGAATTCGATTCGCAGCGACTCGAGCTGCGAGTTGCCGGAGCGCACGTGGAAGTTCAGCGCAAGCCGCTGGAGATTCTCGCGCAGCTCCTGCAGAACGCCGGCTCCATCGTGACGCGCCAGCAATTGCTCGAAGCCGTGTGGGGCGGCAGGCCCATCGTCGACAATGTGCTGGCGAGCGCTGTCACCAAACTTCGCAACGCGCTCGGGCCCGAGAATTCAATCCACGTCGTGACTCATCCACGTGTCGGCTACCGATGGCGCGGCACCGTGGAACGATTCGACATCGAAGGAAGCGACGCCACTGCTCTGGAACTGCGCGCCGGGGTATCGCTGCCCGGCCGTGACGACTTCGTGCTGATGCTGAAACTCCAGAGTAACAAGCACAACGAAGTCTGGACCGCTCAGCATGTGCGCACCGGCGAGCTGCGCGTATATAAGATGAGCCGCTCGCCCGAAGGGCTGAGTGCTCTGCGCCGAGAGACCGCGCTCCTGCAGTTGTTACATCGAGATCTCGGCGAGCGCCCCGACATCGCCTACGCGCTGGATTGGAACTTCGAGACCGCGCCGTACTTCGTCGGTTATGAATTCGCCGGCACCAATCTCGCCAGCTGGGCGGAGAGCGGCGCCAAGCTCCACTCGATTCCGTTGCGCGAACGCCTGGAAGTATTTCTGAACATCGCGCTCGCGGTCGCGGCCGTGCACGAGGTTGGCGTGCTTCATCAGGATCTCAAGCCGACCAACCTGCTGATCTCACAGCATCCGGAAGCCGGATGGCGCATTTGCCTGACGGATTTCGGCAGCGGCCGGCTGCTGCAATCGGAGCGCCTGGCGAAATTCCGCATCACTCAATTTGGATTGCTCAGCGTCGACACGCTCACTTCGTGCTCGTCGTCCGCCACGCCCATATATGTCGCGCCCGAGCTGCTCGCGGGGCAGCCGGCGAGCAAACAATCGGACGTGTACGCGCTTGGCGTGCTGCTCTATCAGTTGCGTGTTGGAGATCTGCGCCAGCCATTGGCGCCTGGCTGGGAGCGCAATATCGAAGACGACCTGCTGCGCGATGATATTTCTCGTGCGACCGATTTCGATCCGTCACAGCGGTTCGAGCATGTCTCTCAGTTATGCGAGCGGCTCGCGAACCTCGGAGCCCGACGTGCGGAACGCGAGCAACTTCAAGACGCTCATCGCTCCGCGACTGCCGCTCGCGAAGCTGCGCTGTATCGTCGGGCGCGTCGCGGCTGGATGGTCGCGACGCTGATTCTTTCAGTTGTCTCAATCGCGGAAGCCGCGGTTCTTGCGGGCGATTGGCTGGCTCGGTGAGCTCGCTCAGTTCTTGAAACGAACGGTCGCTGGCGGTTCGAACTCTTTCGCGGACACACACACGTCCGCCTTCGATTTCGCCTTCATCCATGAGCGCGCGCCGCCCGTGGGCGACGTTTGTATTTCCTCCGCAAGCGTGACGTACTGCTCGCGAATGCGAGCAACACACAAGGTATTACCGGGCGCGAGCGCTTTGCGCACATCGCACGGAATGCCCGCGTAATTCGCCTTGCCGATTACCTCCACCTTGTCGGCCGATGAGGCCAGCGCGGTCTGCAACCCACCGACGATCGCGCGTTCGTCCGCAGCGGATGTCGTCTTCGATTTATTCCTTCGCGTTCCCAACTTGTCCGGATCGCCCTGCTCGTCATAGACGAGCTTCTGCTGCGGCGTCTCGACAATCACAAACCGACTCGGCAACTCCCGCACATACATCGTCACCCCCGGCATCG
>JBEVKA010000263.1:0-6666 GCA_040509855.1 Steroidobacter sp. | reverse complement strand
CGACGATCCATTGGCGCGCGATCTTGGCGTTGGTAAGCGTCTCCAAGGTGGAGAATGTTTTCGAACACACGACGAACAGCGTGCGCGCGGCGTCGACTTTCTCCAGCACGTCGCCCAGCTGCACGCCATCGATGTTCGATACGCAATGCAGGCGCAGGTTGCGATTGCGATATTTCGCCAGCGCTTCGGTGGCCATCACGATGCCGAGATCGGAGCCGCCGATACCGATGTTGACGATGTCGGTGAAGGTCTTGCCGGTGTGACCGTGAATGCGCCCGCCGTGAATGCCTTCGACGAAGGTGCGCATCTTCTGCAGGCCCGCTCGCACTTCGGGCATCACGTCCTGACCGTCGACCAGGATCGGACGCTCGCTGCGATTACGTAGCGCGGTATGCAACACTGCGCGGCCTTCGGTGGTGTTGATCTTCTCACCAGCGAACATCGCATCGATGCGGTCGCGCAGTCCGCGAGCGTTGGCGAGATCGATCAGCAATCGCAACGTTTGCGCGTCGACTCGCTGGCGCGAAAAATCGAACAGCAGGTTCAGCTCGGTGGTGCGCGAGAACGTCACCGCACGCTGCGGATCGCTCGCGAACAGGTCGCGCAGGTGTTTGTCCCGCATGGTCGCAGCGTGGGATTCGAGCGCCTGCCACTGCGGCGTCGTGTTCGCTGAAGCCATCGGAAAAACCTCCTGTGTCGGCGGATCGTCAAAAGGTGGGGGCCGGAGGCTACCTCACCGCCGGCAAAGCGTGAAGCTTTTGTGACGGGCTAACGCCTGCAGCTACTTGCCATAGTAGCCGACGTACCACTCGATGAAGCGGCGCACGCCTTCTTCCACCGGCGTCGCGGGCTTGTATCCCACGTCCTGCACCAGATCGGAGACATCCGCGAAAGTATCCGGCACGTCGCCCGCCTGCAGCGGCAGCAGATTCTTCTGCGCCTTTTTGCCCAGGCTCTGTTCGATGCACTCAATGTAGCGCATCAGCTCCACCGGCTGATTGTTGCCGATGTTGTAGAGCCGGTACGGCCCCTGGCTGGTGCCCGGATCCGGTGCATCGCCATTCCACGCCGGGTTGGGCTGTGCCGGACGATCCATCGCGCGCACCACACCCTGCGCGATGTCATCGACGAACGTGAAGTCGCGGCGGTGATTACCGTAGTTGAAGACGTCGATGGGCTTGCCCGCGAGGATGTTCTTGGTGAAAAGAAACAACGCCATGTCGGGACGACCCCAGGGGCCATACACCGTGAAGAAGCGCAGACCCGTCACCGGCAATTGATACAAATGCGCGTACGTGTGCGCCATCAGCTCGTTCGCCTTCTTGGTCGCGGCATAGAACGACAGTGGATGATCGACGTTCTGATGCACCGAGAACGGCATCTTCGTATTCGCGCCGTACACCGAGCTGGTCGAGGCGTACACCAGGTGCTCGACTTTGTTGTGACGACAGCCTTCGAGAATGTTCGCGAACCCGACGACGTTGCTGTCGATATACGCCAGCGGATTCTGGATCGAGTAACGCACACCCGCCTGCGCGGCCAGGTGGATCACGCGCTGAAACTTCTCCTTCGCGAACAGCTCCGCGATACCTGGTCGGTCGGCTACGTCCAGCTTCACGAAGCGGAAGTTCGGAAACTTCTGCAGGATCGCCAGCCTCGCCTGCTTCAATGTCACATCGTAATAGTCATTCAGATTGTCCAGCCCCACGACCTCGTCACCTCGCGCCAGCAGGATCTGCGCGGTGTGGAAGCCGATGAAGCCGGCGGCGCCGGTGAGGAGGAGTTTCATGGGGCGGTTAGCGGTTGGCGGTTAGCGGTTAGCGGTTGGAGAGAAATCAAGAGCGAATAACTGGGTAATTGGCCCGTCTTTTCGATCCACGGACGACAGTGTCTAGGTAAGGATGGGTCGAAATTCGAGAGGCACCATGGAAAAGATCATCAGTCACAAGGATTTGATCGTATGGCAGAAAGCGATCGCCCTCGCGTGCAAAGTCTACGCCGCGACTGCATGCCTGCCCAGAGAAGAACGCTTCGGTCTGCAGACTCAGATGCGCCGAGCAGCAGTATCGGTAGCGAGCAATATTGCTGAAGGCTCCGCGCGTCGCACACGACCTGAATTCATTCAGTTCTTGCACATCGCGCGAGCTTCTCTCGCCGAGATCGAAACGCAATATCTAATCGCGGCCCAGCAATGCTTGCTTCACGACACTGCGGCCACGCTGGATCAGATCGCCGAAGTCGGCCGTCTCCTAAATGGCTTGATCCGCAGCTTAGTTTCCTCAAACCGCAAGGCACACGCCCAAGCCTGCGCCCCACCATCCGCTAACCGCTAACCGCTGCTACAACCTGCCATCCACCTCGTCCGCATCAAACACATACTTGATGTCGTACAACACATGCGGCTTCTTGGCGAACGAGCGCACTTCGCTGATGCCCATGTCCTTGAACTGTTTGTGGGCCACCGCCAGCACGACGGCGTCGTAGGTGCCTTTCTTGGGGGCGCGGATCGGTTTGATGCCGTATTCGTGTTCGCACTCGCCGGCGTCGATCCAAGGATCGAACACATCGACCTTGGCGCCGTATTTCTTGAGCTCGGACACCACGTCGGCGACCTTGGAATTGCGCAGGTCCGGGCAGTTCTCCTTGAAGGTGAGGCCCATCACCAGGATGCGCGCGCCTTTGACGTGGATGCGTTTCTGGATCATCAGCTGCGCGATGCGCTCGGCGACGTAGATCGCCATGTTGTCGTTGATACGACGACCGGCCAGGATCATTTCCGGGTGATAACCGATCTCCTGCGCCTTGTGCGTCAGGTAATACGGATCGACGCCGATGCAATGGCCGCCGACCAGGCCGGGGCGGAACGGCAGGAAATTCCACTTGGTGCCGGCCGCCTGCAACACTTCTTCCGTGTCGATGCCGAGGCGGTTGAAGATCAGCGCCAGTTCGTTAATCAACGCGATGTTCACGTCGCGCTGCGTGTTCTCGATCACCTTGGCCGCTTCGGCGACGCGAATGCTCGAAGCCTTGTGCGTGCCGGCCTTGACGATGCTGGCATAGAGCGAGTCGACGAAGTCGGCGACTTCCGGCGTCGAGCCGGAAGTGATCTTCTTGATGGTGGTGAGGCGATGAGTCTTGTCGCCCGGGTTGATGCGCTCGGGGCTGTAGCCGGCGTAGAAATCCTTGTTGAACGTGAGTCCCGAGATGCGTTCGAGAATCGGCACCGCGATCTCCTCGGTGCAACCCGGATACACCGTCGATTCGAACACCACGATGTCGCCCTTCTTGAGCACCTGCGCCACCAGCTCGCTGGCGCGCACGATGGGTGTGAGATCCGGACGCTTGTAGTTGTCGATGGGCGTCGGCACCGTGACGATGAATACCTGGCAGGCGCGCAGGTCTTTCACGTTGGTGGTGTAGCTCAGGCGCTTGGCGGATTTGAGCTCACCGGGCTCGACTTCGAGCGTGCTGTCCTTGCCCTTCTTCAGCTCGGCGATGCGCGCGGCCTTGATGTCGAAGCCGACGGTCGTGAAAGACTTGCCGAACTCCACGGCCAGCGGCAATCCCACATAGCCGAGACCGATCACGCCGAGTTTGCATTCGCGCAGACTGAATTGAGACATAACCGCCCGAGAAGTCACCAAAAGGCCGCAAGGATGCCACAGAAGTGGCGCCAAAATAGAGACATAGGTCTAACGGACGAAGTGACTGCTGACTGGTGACTACTGACTTGTCAGAAGGTCCGACACCCTCCGTCCCCACCAGTCAATAGTCACTAGTCAGTAGTCACTTCAAAAGATAAAGCACTGCCCACAGACCCGTCAGCGTCAGCGTGATGGTGTATGGCAGCGCCATCCAGACCATGCGTCCGTACGACAGCCGGATCAAAGGAGCCACGGCCGACGTCAGGAGGAACAACAACGCAGCTTGGCCATTCGGAGTTGCAATGCTCGGAATGTTCGTACCGGTGTTGATGGCCACCGCAAGC
The DNA here is from genome assembly GCA_040509855.1 of Steroidobacter sp. Lineage (GTDB taxonomy): Bacteria > Pseudomonadota > Gammaproteobacteria > Steroidobacterales > Steroidobacteraceae > Steroidobacter. Next base: position 2,678 of record JBEVKA010000263.1, on the reverse strand, counting down.
CGCCCGAACTCCGGTGCGGTGATGGCGCCTTCCAGCAGCGCCGCTTTGACTTCCGTGATGTAGATCGTGGCGACGAAAACGTTGTCGCTGACCGAGGACAACAACCCGCTGGCCAGGTAGAAGATCGCCGCCCGGACGTTACCCGATTGGTTCAGCGCCCACGCCACCACCGGCTCGAACAGATGCTGATCGTGGATCTGCGCGACGATGACGAAGAACACCACGATCAGCGCCGTGAACGGCAGCGCCGCTTCGAACGCTTTACCCAGACGCTGTTCGTCGGTCACACCGGTGAAAGCCGTTGCCAGCACAATCACCAGCAGGCCGATCAACCCAACCTCGGCGAGATGTAACGCCAGTGCGATCACGAGAATGACCGCAGTCGCTGCCTGCACGATCAGAATCGCCACGTCGCGCTGAGTGCGGCGCTCCTGTTGCTCCCGGTCATAGACTTCGAGCACGGATCTCACCGCGTCCGGCAGACGCGCGCCGTAGCCAAACCATTTCATGTGCTCGACCAGCAGACAGGTCGCGATACCCACGACGAACACCGGCAGCGCGATCGGCGCCATGTGCAGGAAGAATTCGATGAATGCCCAGCCCGCCTGCTCCGCCACCAGCACGTTTTGCGGCTGACCCACTGGCGTCATCACACCACCGAGCACCGTGCCGGCGCCGGCATGCATCATCAAACCACGCAGCACCGCGCGAAACGCTTCGAGATCCGATCGATGCAGATCGCCGACGTGCTCGTCGGCCGAGCTGTCGTGCAGCGGATCGTGATGATGCTTGCCGGAAGCGACCTTGTGATAAACCTCGTAGAAGCCCATGGCCACAGTAATGATGACCGCGAGCACGGTGAGCGCATCGAGGAATGCAGCCAGCACCGCCGGCACCAGGCAGAACAGGAACGCCAGCCACAGGTTCGAGCGCACTTTGAGCAGCAGCTTGGTGAAACAGAACACCAGCATTTCCTTGAGAAAGAAAATGCCCGCGATCATGAAAATGAGCAGCAGGATGATGGGGAACGCCGTCAGCGTGTGCTGATACACCGACTCGGCGCGCGTCAGGCCCATCAGCACGGCTTCCAGCGCCAGCAGTCCGCCCGGCTGCAGCGGATAACATTTCAGCGCCATCGCCAGCGTGAAAATGAATTCCAGCAGCACCAGCCACGCCGCGATCGTCGCGCCATGCTCGCCGCCAAGAATCATCACCAGCGGATTGAGCGCCAGGAAGCCGAGGATGGTCAGCTTGTACCAGCGCGGCGCGTGCCCCAGGAACAGATTGCGAAACGCCTGGAGCATTGGGTTGCGCGGGCCTAGGCCGTCGCCAGTACCGGGACCGCCGCGGGAGCCGGCTGGAGCAGCGGCAATTGTTTCCAGATCGTTTTGCCGCCGCTGCTCTTGTCGATCGCCGCCAGCATGCGCTCATGGGCCACGAGTTCTTCTTCACTCGCGCGCAGCACTCTGAGCAAACCTCGCGGCCGGAGGATGGCTGCCACCGGCTCGAATGCGTCATCGCTGCGGGACTGCGCGTCTTCGCCGAGAATGAGCGCCGTCTGGCCGCCCGTCATCGCCAGATAAACGTCGAGCAGGATCTGCGCGTCGAGCAACGCGCCGTGCAGTTCGCGATGTGAGTTGTCGACGCCGTAGCGTTTGCACAGCGCATCCAAACTGTTGCGCTGGCCAGGATGCATCTGACGCGCGATCGGCAAGGTGTCGATGACGGAACAAATATTCCTCATCTGCCGCAGCGGCCCGGGCAGGCGCTTCAGTTCCGCGTCCATGAACGCCAGGTCGAACGCCGCGTTGTGAATGATGAGCTCGGCGCCCGAGATGAACTCGAGCAATTCCTCGACCACATCCGCGAACCGCGGCTGCTGCGCGAGGAATTCGTTGGTGAGTCCGTGAACCTGGATGGCGCCGCGATCCACTTCGCGATCGGGACGCAGATAGCGATGGAAACTGCGGCCGGTCTTGCGCCGGTTCATCAACTCGACGCAGCCGATTTCAATGATGCGATGGCCGGCCTCAGGTTCCAGGCCAGTGGTTTCGGTATCGAGAATGATCTGACGCATCAGGAAGTGACTACTGACTAGTGACTGGTCAGAGGCCGAGAACGGATTCTTTCAACGCCGCGACCACTCGGGCTTGCTGCTCTTCGGTCAGATACGGATGCATGGGCAGGCTGATGACGCGATTACCCGCTGCTTCCGACACTGGAAAGCTGCCAACGCCCGCGCCCAGGTTTGCAAACACGGGCTGCAAGTGCAGCGGCACCGGAGAGTGCACGGCGGTCGGAATGCCGCGAGCTTTCATGCCCTGCTCCACCTTGGCGCGATCCGTGACCTCGACGGTGTATTGAGCGTAAACACTCGTGCAGCCCGGCGCGAGATAGGGAGTTACGGCCTTGCGCGCCGGGTCGCTCACCTTCGCGAACGCTTCGTCGATCATCGTCGAGTAGCGCGCGCCGATCTTGCTCCGCGCGGCGACTTCGTCAGGAAAGATTTCCATTTTCGCCAGCAGCACCGCGGCCTGCAGCGTATCGAGCCGACCGTTGATGCCCAGACGCGGGTGGTGATAACGACGGTCCTGACCGTGCACGCGAATCTCGCGCATCACTTTCGCCAGCGCATCGTCATCGGTGAACAGCGCGCCGCCATCGCCATAGGCGCCGAG
>JBEVKA010000262.1:0-4445 GCA_040509855.1 Steroidobacter sp. | reverse complement strand
CCAGCAGCATGGCGGCGTCTTTCAACACGCCGGTCGGACGACCGGCCGCGTCACGCACGATGGCGCCGCCCACTGGATCCGGCGTTTTCTCGTCGATGCCCGCCAGCTTCAGCACCAGCGAATTGGCCAGCGCCATGTGGCCGTCGAGACGATTCACGAATACCGGCGTCGCGGGCGTGTCCTCGTCGATCCAATCGCGCGTCGGCAGCTGGCCGCCCCAGGATTCGTGGTCCCAATTCCCGTCTTTGATCCAACGCCCTTTAGGCAGCTTGGCCGCGGCTTGCACAATCCGGCGAGTGAACTCGGCTTGCGAAGTCGCGTCGCGCAGATCGACTTGGGCCAGCGCCAGACCGCCGCTGATGAAGTGCACGTGATTGTCGATCAACCCGGGCACCACTCGCGCCTTCTGCAAATCCACCACTCGGGTGGTCGGGGTCGCGAGCTTTCTCACCTCGGCCGTGCTGCCCACCGCGATGATGTTTCCTTCGGCGACGGCGATCGCTTCCGCCTTGGGCTGCTGGGCATCGCCCGTCCAGATGTCACCATTGAGATAAATCGCATTGGGCGTCGCCGCCACAGCGATCGTCACCCAGCACAACATCGCCAGAGCCACCATGCTACGAATCATCGAAACTGTTCCTCCTATCGCCACGATGCTCAGTTATCTCTCAGCCAGGCATCCATCTGCGGTAATCGCTCACGACGTACTTCATCGCGAAACATCACGGCGGAGCGCGTGCGATGCACGCCCTCCCGAGCAGCATCGCCGAGCTTCTCGGCCGCAAACTTATCGAGCCGCGCCAACAGCGCCGGATCCACGCTGTAGCCGACAACCGACGACACTAGGTTGACGCGAGCAAACGAATCCAAGCGGGCCGAGAGCGCGTCATAACGCGAGGTGATGAAATCAAAGCTGAGCGCCGAATGAGACTTGGCGACTTCCTGGACAATGTTGGCGAACAACGGCGCGGGCACAACGTCAGTCGCCACAAACTCCAAGACTCGCTTCGCGAGCAGCGGATCCTGCACACGGGCCGCCGCCATCAAATACATTCGCTTCTGTGCCGAATCGGTCGATCGCGTCGCTCGCGCGAGCAAATCGTCCAGGGCCTTTGCATCCGCAGCCGCGCCGACCGCATTGACGACGGCTTGACGCGTTCCGCCGCTGAGCAATGAAGGATCCTTGTCCGCGCCTTGCAGCCGACGCAGCGCTTCCTGGGCAGCTTGCGGGTCTCGCAGCAAGCCCAGCAACTCGATGAGGTCGGCTCGGGCAATGCTGGCATTCGCGGGTTCCTGGCTGCGTTCCGCCCAACTCAACTCGCGCAACGCGGCTCCGAGCTTTGCCCGAGCGAACATGCGGAATCTCTCGCGGTCGGCGCGCCCTTCATACAGCCTGTCCAACTGTCGCAGGGCACGCGTCAGCTGCAACAGCAGGACCGGATCAGCCTTCGGCCCCACGTTCACAGCGAAATTCATATAGTCGCCAAAGGGAATGTAGCCACCCTCGGCCAGGCTGTAGGCATCATTCATCAGTCCCAGCTGATCTTGCATCGGCAACCGGGCAAAGTTCTTGCTCAACTGGGCCGAAGTGGCCGCGTCGTAGCGAGTGCGATAGTAGCCACTCTCTCCCTGGTTCAATTTCACCGGGCCGCAGCCTTCCAGAGTGATTTCAGTGACGCTATCTCCACGCACCACGTGTCGGGCAACTTTATCGGCACCGATGATCCTGGCCGTCACCGGCACATGCCATTGCTGAGGCTTGCGCGATTCCGCATCCAGGCCGAAGCGACCTTGGCGCAGTGATACTTTGGTTTTCGAACCTTCGCACTTCGACGACACCACATCGATCAGGGGCACGCCTGCCTGCACGGTAAAGTCGCGAGCGATGGCCGCGACTGGAAACGGCGACGCCGCCTCCAACTCGCGCCACAGATCGCCGGTGACGGCGTTGCCGTAGGCATGTTTGCGAATGTGCGATCGAATGGCGGTGCGAAATGCCTCCTCGCCCACATAAGCTTCGATGGTGCGAATCACCTGACTGCCCTTCTGGTAGGTGATCGCATCGAACGACAGTTCGGCCTCTTCGTACGTCTTCACTTCCTGCACGATGGGATGAGTCGAATCGCGCGCATCCAGACGCATCGCCGTCTCGCGACCATCGGCATCGTTCACCCAAGCGTTCCATTCCGGACGCTGATGATTGGTGGCCTTGGCGGCCATCCAGGTCGCGAAGCCCTCGTTGAGCCACAGATCGTCCCACCACCGCATCGTCACCAGGTTGCCGAACCACTGGTGCGAGACTTCATGCGCGACCACGTTGTAGACGGTCTGCCGATCGCGCTGGGTCGAGAGCTGCGGATCGATCAGCAGATAGGGTTCGAAATAAAAAATCGCGCCCCAGTTTTCCATCGCGGCAAAGCTGCCGGCGCCCGGGAACGCGACGCTATCCAGTTTCTTCAGTGGATAGTCGACGCCAAAGTAATCGTTGTAGAGACGCAGCGAGTCGGCGGTCGCTTGTAACGCAAAACGTCCCTGCTCGCCCTTGCCGAGCTGCGTATACACGCCGAGCTCGGTCGCGCCCACCTTGGTCGCGATGTGATCGAACCGGCCGACCGCGAAGAACAGCAGGTACGAGCTCATACGCGGCGAGGGTTCGAACAACAGCCGCGATTCGCCGGACGGCAATGACTCACGCTTCGCCACCGGCATGTTGGACACGGCGTCGAGTCCGGCTGGAATGGTCAGCTCCAGCTCGAACACCGCTTTCAGATCCGGCTGATCCCACAGCGGCGCGAACTTTCTCGCCGTCCCGATGCAGCACAGCTGGGTGAACAGCATTTGCTGCCGCTGCCCATCGGGCGTTTGCTGATCGGCTCGAAACACGCCCTCGATGTGTTCCGTAATCAAGCCGCTGTAGTCGACCTCGATCTCATGCTGACCGCGCGACAGCGGCCGTTCGAAACCGAAGCTCACGCGATGCCTGGCCGGGTCGTAACTCAATGCCGCTTCGGCACCGCCTTTGAGTCGCGCTTTGGCGATGGTCAACTCGCGTGCATGCACGATGACCTGCGCCGTCGGCTGCAACACTTCGAATCGCAGCACGGCCTGCGCGGAGAAGCCGGTATTGTCTTTGTTTGGTTTTGCCGATATTCGATAATGCAGCGGACGCGTATCGCCTGGCAGTCGTTCCAGGCCATCGCCAGTCGCATCGGCGGCATGCGCGGCCGATACGAACAACGAAAGAATCGCAGTCAGTATCAACGTCGCGCCGTATCTCATCGGCCGACTCTACATTACTTGCGGCCTTTGACGCGAACCACGCTCAGCGAGTTGGCCGGCGCGGTATAGGCGAACGACCGCGTGATGGAAATCGTTGACGTCTTGGGTTTGAGCACGCGACCGCTGATGTAATCGTTCACGTCGTCAGCCGCACCGGAAAGCACGCTCAGATCGGCCTTGGATGGCAGCCGCGTTGCGCCGTCGAGTTGAATTTGCAGAGGCTTCGCCTGCTCGTCGCCATTGACGATTTTCAATATGACATCGCCGGTCGCCGTATCGCGCACGCTCGAAACGGCCAGGCGTTGCGACTCGCCGCCGCCATCGACCGAGGTGGACAGATAACGATCGCCGGAATGCACTCCGAACAATCGCTGCACTTCGTAGCTCACGGTGGGAAACACGCCGCCATTGCCGTTGAAATAAATCAGGTTGGGATTCCAGTTGGTCAATCCTTCCCGACCCAGCAGTGGCGCGTAAGACGCCATGCGCACCACGTCGCCGTTGCGTTCGAGGCTGGTCAAATGCGCAGCCTCGGCAAGCGCCGCGCGCAGGGTCGTGCGTCGCTTCTCATCGTGAGCAGCGTACTCGCCCAGATAGACGTGTGACTTGGAGCGATCGTACGTGTCGTAACGCTTCAGGTTGTCCCAGAACCATTGCGGTGAGACGTAGTAATGCTCGTCCACCATCGGCAGCCGCAGCTCGTTCGCGATCGTCCAGCCCTGATCGAAATCGTCGCCGCTATGGAACGGGCCCACCGTGCCGACCACGGTGATTTCCGGATGCTTGGCCTTGACCGCCGCGTGGATCATCTCGAAACGTTTCTTGAACAGGAACGTAATGTGATCTTCATTGCCGACGCCGAGATATTCGAGCTTGAACGGCTCGGGGTGGCCAGCCGCCGCACGCACCGCGCCCCACTTGGAAGTCACCGGGCCATTGGCATACTCGATGAGATCCAGCACTTCCTGGACGTAGTCGGACATGGTATCCATCGGCAGCCCGCGCTGACCGGTGCCGCCTTGATAGTCCGCGTTCTGGCAGCACACGCCCGCGGGTACCACAGGCAGCGGCTTGGCGCCGATGTCCTCGGCGAATTGGAAATATTCGAAATATCCCAGGCCCATGGTCTGGTGATAGCCCCACAGGTTTTTCTGTTGCCGGCGCTG
>JBEVKA010000261.1:0-4349 GCA_040509855.1 Steroidobacter sp. | reverse complement strand
TCCTGCGAGACTTTGAACGCGGGCGCGCCGCAGTTGATCGACATCGGCGGGAGGCCGTTGCCGGGACGGAAGCCGACGGCAATGCCATTAACGTCGGGCTGCCATTCGCCGAACGAAGCGCAGACGCCGAGTTCGGCGGACATCGCGAGCGATTTGTCGATGCCCTGCTTCAACGCCGGCCATGCGAGATGATCGAGCTCTTTCAGTTGATCGAGCAGATCGGTGCGCTCGGTGTCGCCGCACACCGCGAGATAGGCCCGGCCGATCGCCGCGGTCCCGAGCTGCAAGCGCATGCCGACTTCCATGTTCAGCGACAGCACCGCGTTGCCTTTGCAGACTTCGACGCACACCATGCTCAAGCGCTGGCGCGCGCCCAAAGCAACCGACGTGCCGGTCGCGTCCGCGAGCTCTTGCATCAGGGGCCGCGCCAGATCGCGCACTTCGAAGCGCCCCAACACCGCGCTCCCCAGCGCCAGCGTCGCGGTTCCCAATCGATACTTGCCCGACTCCTTCACGTAGTGCAGGTAGCCGAGCTTGGTCAGCGTGTAGGTGAGACGCGAGACGGTGGACTTGGGCAGTCGACAGCGTTCGGAGATGTCCTGGTTGCCGAGCAGCCGGCTGCCGCTGCGGAAGCAGGACAAAACATCCAGGCCGCGGGACAGCGCCGTCACGAAATGCCTGTCTTGCTTGCCGACATGAGGTTTCGGCGCGCTCGGAGCTGCGGCCGCGCTGGTCGTCTCGATCATGCGAGTGGTTTCTGATGCTCTGGTCGCCATAATGTGTCCCGCCTGTACCGCCCTGTTTGAATATGTGATGCGACCGCGCGTCATGCGCGGGCCAGTTCCGCTTCCTGCAGCAATCGCCACTGCACCTTGCCGGTAGCCGACTTCGGCAACGCGTCGACAAACTCGATCACCCGTGGATGTTTGTAGGTCGCCATGTTCTGGCGCGTCCACTCGATGATCTCCTCCTCCGTTACCTTGCCCTTGAACGGCGCACGCAGCACCACGACGGCTTTCACCGTCTCGCCACGATGCGCGTCCTTCGCCGCGATCACACAGGCCTCCTGGATCGCGGGATGTTGATACATCTGCGCTTCGACTTCCGCCGGCCACACCTTGAAGCCCGAGCAATTAATCAGTCGCTTCAGGCGATCGACCAGGAAGAAATAACCGTCTTCGTCGACATAGCCGAGATCGCCGGTACGGAAGAATTTCTTGCCGTCGAGCTTGATGAACGCCGCTTCGGTGGCTGTTGGATTGCGCCAGTAACCCTGGAACACTTGCGGGCCGTGCGTGACGATCTCGCCCACCGTTCCCTGCGGCAGCTCCTGCAGAGTTTCCGGATCGATGACGCGCGACTCGGTGTTGAATGTCGGAATGCCCAGACACTGCCGCTTCGGTCGCTGCGGCGGATTCATGTGCGTGGGCGCGATGGTCTCGGTCAATCCATAACCTTCGATGTACGGCGTGCCGGTGAGCTGCTGCAAACGTTCGCCGACCGCCGCGGGCATCGCGGCTCCGCCGCCCGATACTCGATACAACGTCGACAAGTTGTATTCGCTCAACTTTGGATTGGCGAGGAAGTCGATGACCATGGTCGAGATCGCGGTCCACGCAGTCAGCCGATAACGCTGAATCAACTCAGCTGCGAGATCGCGATCCCACCGACACATCAGCACCACCGAGCTGCCTTGAAACATCGGCGCGTTCATACCGCCCTGCATGCTGGTGACATGAAAGAACGGCAGCACCACCAGCTGACTGTGATCGGCGCCGGCGCCGAACCACACGCTGTTACAAATCGCGGTGTGCATCACGTTGTGATGCGTGAGCATGCAGCCCTTCGGCCGGCCAGTCGTGCCAGAGCTGTAAGGGATGACGCAAAGATCGTCCGAACCCATCGTCAACGGACCCGGCGTGCGACGCGCGGCCAGCACATCCGTCCACAACGTCACGCCCGGATCTGCGATCGCCTGGCGGGGAGCACTGACGATCTCCGGTGTACGCAATGTCGTCGAGGGATTGATGTAGTCGCTGTACGCGGCGACCACGACGCGCTCGAGCTGCTCGCCAATCAGCGGTTTGATTTGCGAGTACACCTCTTGCGCGACCAGCGCGACTTTCGCACCGCTGTCGCTCAGGTAGTGCTGCAGCTCGTTGGTGATGCTCATCGGATTGACCGGCACCACCACGGCGTTGGCGCGCAGGATGCCGTAGTACGCGAGAATGAATTGCGGGCTGTTCTGCATCACGAGCAGCACGCGATCGCCCGATGCCACACCGCAGTCCTGCTGCAGGAACCCCGCGAGCCGCTCGGCCTCATCCTTGAACTGCGCGTACGTCAGCGTCGCTTCGAAAAAGATCACGAACGGCTTGTTCGGAGAGCGCCGCGCCGATACCTCGACGTTGTAAAACAAATTGGTCGCGGGCGCGGTGATATTGCGTGGCAGGCCCGCAGGCCAAAAATCGAAATGCTTTTGGGACATGCTCCCGAATCCCCCAGTGGTCGCTCCAGACTTGGGAATCGCTCAGCCCGTCCACGAGCCGAAGCGGCACCCCCTACCGCCCGTCGTCAGTTCCACAATGCGGGCGTACGTTCTGCCCAAAAAGTAGCACATCTCGCACTGCGCAACCAAGTCGGGCAGCCGTGAAGGTATGTGAGCGGCAAGGGCTCCGGCAAGCGGGGAATCGGGAACTTCGCGACGTTATTGCCGATCCGACCCAAGCGGTGCGCGGTTGCGACCCTGTCGGCGGCCCCCTATCATCCTGATCCGCATCGAGAACGATTATTCTGCATAGCAGCCAATACAGGCATTTTCCATGGATTTGAACTTCACGCCCGCAGAGCTGGCTTTCCGCGACGAAGTGCGCCAGTTCATGCGCGATAAGCTTCCGGACGACATCGCTCAGCGCGTCAAGGCCGGGCTCGCGCTTCATGCCGCCGACTACACGCGCTGGCAGAAGATCCTGTATCAGCGCGGCTGGGGCGCGCCAGGTTGGCCGAAGCAGTTCGGCGGGCCGGGCTGGGGCCCGGTCGAAATGCATATTTTTGATGAAGAGGCCGCGGCGGCGGGCGCTCCGCGCACCATTCCCTTCGGTTTGAAGATGGTCGCGCCCGTCATCATGGCTTTTGGTTCCCCTGAGCAGCAGAAGCGCTTCCTGCCGCGGATCATCAGCGCGGATGATTGGTGGTGTCAGGGCTACTCCGAGCCGGGTGCGGGATCGGACTTGGCGTCGTTGAAGACGCGCGCCGAACGCCAGGACGACCATTACATCGTGAACGGCCAGAAGACCTGGAACACGCTCGGCCAGTTCGCCAACTGGATCTTCTGCCTGGTGCGCACCGATCCCAACGCGCCGAAACCTCAGCAAGGTATTTCGTTCCTGCTGATCGACATGAAGACGCCGGGCATCACCGTGCGCCCCATCATCACCATGGAAGGCGCGCACGAAGTCAACGAAGTGTGGTTCGAGAACGTGCGGGTGCCGGTGGAGAATCGCGTCGGCGAAGAAAACAAAGGCTGGACCTACGCCAAATTCCTGCTCGGCCACGAGCGCACCAATATCGCGGGCGTCGGCGCTTCCAAGCGTGAGCTCGGCCGCTTGAAAGACATCGCGCGCAAGGAAATGAAGAACGGCAAGCCGCTGCTGGAAGATCCGTTGTTCGCGGCGCGCGTGGCGCAAGTCGAAATCGATCTGATGGCGCTGGAGATCACCAACCTGCGTGCGCTGTCCGCCGAGTCGGAGAAGCGCGCGCCAGGACCGGAAGCGTCGATCCTCAAGATCAAAGGCACGGAGATTCAGCAGGCGCTGAGCGAGCTGATGATGTACGCCGTCGGGCCGTACGCCCTGCCCTTCGAACGCAAGTCCATCGACGAAGGCGATCTCGCCAGCGTCGCCGGTCCCGACTACGCGGCGCCGCTCGCCGCGACCTACTGCAACTATCGCAAGGTCAGCATCTACGGCGGCTCCAACGAAATTCAACGCAACATCATCTCCCAGATGATCCTGGGCCTGTGAGAGTCGAGTTCCATGGATTTCAATTTCAGCGAAGAACAGCAACTGCTCGCCGATACGGTGCAGCGTTTCGTCCGCGACACCTACTCGTTCGAGGCCCGGCGCGAGATTCTCAAGAGCAAGGCCGGTTGGAGTCGCGAGACCTGGCAGGCGCTTTCCGGCCTCGGCCTGACGGCGCTCAACGTTCCGGAAGAGCACGGCGGCCTGGGCAGCGGCCCGGTCGAAACGATGTTGGTGATGAATGCGCTCGGTGAAGGTTTGCTGCTCGAACCTTTCATGCCGGCCGCGGTGATCACACCGGTATTGCTCACGCGCCTTGGCGACACGACG
>JBEVKA010000260.1:0-3209 GCA_040509855.1 Steroidobacter sp. | reverse complement strand
CGACGCTGGCGAGAAAGGCATGGCGGCGCCAATCGTCGAGACGCTCCCGCAGGGCTATCACACGCCGCTCGGCAAATGGTTCAACGACGGTCGCGAGCTGTCTGGCGGTCAGTGGCAGAAGATCGCGCTGTCTCGCGCGTTCATGCGATCACGCGCGGATATTCTCGTGCTCGATGAGCCGACGTCGGCAATGGATGCGAGTGCGGAGGCAACCATCTTCGAGCACTTCCGTACGCTGACTCGAGGGCGGATTGCGATTTTGATCTCACACCGATTTTCTACGGTGCGCATGGCGGATCAGATTGTCGTCATCGAGCAGGGGCGGATTGTGGAGCGTGGCAGTCACGAGCAGCTGATGCAGTTGAATGGGCATTACTGGCATTTGTTTTCGCTGCAGGCTAAGGGATATAGATGAGAGGTGTGGGTGCCGGCGCCGCGCACGGAGGGATATAGGACCCACCACGCCTCCACCAGCCACCGAATCCGGGCAAACACCGTGACACGACCTGCAACAAGTGTTATTTCTCACGGCACAAGTTAAGCCCCTCGCGGATCCCTCCTCATGTCTACTTCCGACACTTCGGTGCGGTCATCGGCCGCCGCCACTCCCATTGCTGCTGCCTGGCTGACGCCGGCCGAGTTGCTGTTGCTCGGCGCGATCTGGGGTGGATCGTTCCTGTTCATGCGCATTGCTGCCAAGGACTTCGGCGCGTTCGCCATCGTCGAAGTCAGGCTGGCGTTGGGCGCATTGATTCTTTCACCTTTTCTTTTCCGAGTTAAAGCGCAACTTAAGCCGTCGCATTGGTTGCGGCTGTTAGGTATCGGCATCATCAACTCCGCCGCGCCGTTCGTGTTGTTCGCGTGGGCAGCTCAGCGGGCGCCAGCGGGTGTGGTTGCGATCAGCAACGCGACGGTCGTGATGTTCACCAGCCTGGTCGCATTCCTGTTGTACGGCGAGAAGATCAGTCGGCGCAGCGCTATCGGACTGCTCGCGGGTTTCATCGGCGTCGCTGTGCTCGCGAGCGGCAAGACGTCCGGTGGCAGCGTGTTGCCGGCGGCGATGGCGGGTGTGCTTGCTTCGGTGTTGTATGGATTCGGCGCGAACTTCACTCGCCGCTATCTCGGCGATCTGCCATCGAGCGCGGTCGCGGCCGGCACGGTGCTGTGCGCGGCGCTGGTGGTCGCTCCGCTGGCAGCGGCAACTTGGCCGAGCAACCCGATTCCTCCACTCTCGTGGCTCTCGGGAATCTTGCTGGGCATTCTGTGCACGGGCCTCGCCTATTTCCTGTTCTACAGACTGCTGTATCGGATCGGCGCGCCGCGTACGTCGACGGTGACTTATCTCGTGCCGCTGTTCGGCGTAATCTGGGCGTGGGTGTTCCTGAGCGAGCCGCTCACATTGAGCATGGCCGTCGCCGGCGCGTTGATTCTGGGCGGCGTCGCCTTGAGTCAGCAGCGCGCGCCTAAGCCAGCCGAAAAATGATTTGGTGAGACCATGAATGCACGCGAACAAGAAGCTGTACTGACGATTGCCTTGCTGGCCGCGTTCGCGGATGGCGCCAAGGACGATCGGGAGCGCGAAGAGATCAAGCGCATCGCCGATTCGCTCGCGGGCGAAGCGGGCGCTCCGCAGTTGGCGCAGTTGTATCAGAGCGTGCTGCTCAAGCGAGTGAACGTTACTGACGCCGCGGCGGCGCTCACCGATCCGGCGCACAAGCAGCTCGCCTATGAAATGGCGGTGTGCGTTTGTGATGCCGACGCGGTCGCCAGCCCAGCCGAACAAAAGTTTCTACAGGAGCTGAAGTCGGCGCTGAGCCTAAACAGCAGTCAGACAACGCCGATTGAACAGGAAGCAGCAGCGCTCGCCGACGCGCCGCTTCCCAACACACCGGTCGCGGTGACAGCCGCTGCTACGCCTCAAGCGCAATCGACCAACAGTGGCGTCAAGCAAGCGACGATGTCCGACGCCGAGCTCGATAAATACATTCTCAATCACTCCATCGTGAACGGCGCGATCGAGCTGTTGCCACAGTCGCTGGCCACCATGGCGATCATTCCGCTGCAGATCAAGCTGGTGTATCGCATCGGCCAGGCCTACGGCTATCAGATGGACAAAGGTCACATTCGCGAATTCCTCGCGACCGCGGGCGTCGGGCTCACGTCGCAATACGTCGAACAGATCGGCCGCAAGTTGCTCGGAGGTTTACTGGGCAGCGTTGCGGGTGGATTGGGTCGCGGCCTCGGGCGCGCGGGCGCGGGCGCCGCATTCTCGTTCGCGACGACCTATGCGCTCGGGCAACTTGCGAAGCGCTACTACGCAGGTGGCCGGCAGATGAACACAGCGCTGATTCAACAAACCTATCAGTCGATGCTGAGTCAGGCGAAACAACTGCAAGGTCAGTATTCTCCCGAGATCGAGCAGAAGGCGCGCACGCTCGACGCTGGTCAGGTCATGCAAATGGTTCGAAGCAGCTGATGTTTCTTACGTGAGGCGTCGGCCAGGACCCACACGTCGTCACACGGCAACGTGTAAGCCCTGGAAAAATACTCAAGCGCGGAACCTCGGGCGAGTGAGCGGGATTCAAAAAAAGAACCAGCCGCTTACGAGGAGACCCTCATGACCCTTCGTTCCAACCTCATTTACTCAGCGCTACTCGCCGCGAGCGCCGTTGCTGCCCCCGCGGCTTGGGCGCAGGTACAAGAGCCGGCGCCGCCCGCTGAAGAATTCCCTTCGCCCGCGCAGGAAACAGCGCCGTCGCAATCGGCGGATGCTCCGTCAACGCGCGATAGCACGACCGCGACAGCGCCGATCACCGATCAGAAGATCGAACAGTTCGCCAACGCATACGTGGCGGTCCAGGGTATTCAGGAAAAGGCTGCATCGGATCTGCAAACCGCGAAGGACCCGGCTAGCGCAGATAAGGTGAAACAGACTGCAGAGTCCGACATGATCGCGGCCGTGCAAAAGTCCGGGCTGCAGGTGGAGGAATTCAATTCGATCGTCCAGACCATGACTGCTGACGCCACTGTGCGTGAGCGAGTCGCGGTGAAGTTGCAGGAACGTCAGGGCGGCGGCGGTTCACCGTAACCCTCGTTTGATTTGTTCGTGGCCCGGCCACCTGCAACGACAGCCCGATGCCTGCAAAGCGTCGGGCTGTTTTGCATATTTAGTACGAGGAGTCGGGCATCCTGCGACGACCCTCAGCCCA
>JBEVKA010000259.1:0-3305 GCA_040509855.1 Steroidobacter sp. | reverse complement strand
GCGAACGCCGTGTTCGCGGATGTGCCGCAGCAGCTGCAGGTACTGGTTCATGTCGCGGGCACGAGTCGCTTGGCGCCGTAGTTACCACTGGCTTCCTGCCGGTTGTACGCCCAAGCCATCAACACGGCGCCGGGGATAATCATCGGCAGCGACAGCAGCTGGCCCATGGTCACCCAATCGAAGAACAGATAACCGCGATTCTCGTCCGGCACACGTACGAACTCGACCGCGAACCGGCACAAGCCATAGATGATGAGGAACAGGCCGGACGGCGCCCAGCGGGGCCGATGCTTGCGAGTGAAGAGCCACACCACCACGAACAGCAGCAAGCCTTCCAGCACGCCTTCGTACAACTGCGAAGCATGGAGATGCAGCACGCACGGATCGACGGCGAAACGCTGGCACAGACGCGTCGCTTCCGCTGCCTGCACCGGATACAGCGGCGCGGGATCGACGATGAATCCCCACGGCGCGGTGGTTTGCTTGCCCCACAATTCGCCATTGATGAAGTTGCCGACGCGGCCCGCGAAAATGCCGATCCCGGGCAACGGCGAGAGAAAGTCGATCACATCGGGGAACCGGCGTTCGCGCTGGCGGGCGAAGATCAGCACCGCGATCAGCACGCCGATCAAGCCGCCGTGGAACGACATGCCGCCTTCCCAGATGCGAACGATGGTCAGCGGATCCTGCACCACCTGCTCGCCGCCATAGAACGCGATCCAGCCCAGCCGGCCGCCGAGAATCACACCGATCGCGGCGTAGAAAATCAGGTCATCGACCTCGGTGGGCTGCCAGGTCGAGTCCGGACGCGCGGCGCGACGACGGGCCAGCCACCAGCCCGCCGCGAAACCAATGACGTACATCAGGCCATACCAGCGCACGGCCAGCGAGCCCACGGAGAAGATGATCGGATCGATCGCGGGGTAAGGAATCATTGTCTGCTGGAGTATAACAACGACATCGGCGCTACTAACCCCCGTGCGCCCGGGCGGCCGCTATTCCGTCACCACCCGGCAGAAAAACGCCTTGAGATAGCGTGTTTCCGGGATGGCGGGGTGGATCGGATGATCGGGTGCCTGGCCACCCACTTCCACGACTTGCGCAAAGCGCCCCAGGTGGCGCGCGCCGCGCTGGATGGCGGTCAGCAGGTGATCCGGTTCGAGATGATACGAACAGGAACACGACACCAGGATGCCGTCCCGCTCCAGCAGCTGCATGGCGAGCTGGTTGAGGCGTTTGTACGCGGCCTCACCCTTGGGCACGTCTTTCTTGCGCTTGATGAACGCCGGCGGATCGACCACCACCACGTCGAAACGGCGGCCCTGACTGTGCAGCGATTCCAGCACGTCGAACGCGTCGCCCTTGATGACGCCGGGCTTCAAACCGTTGGCCGTCGCGCTCGCTTGCAGTTGTTCCAAAGCCGTCGCGGAGGAATCGACACAAGTCGCCTCGGTCGCGCCCGCTTTCAACGCGCCCAGGCCCCAGGCGCCGAGATAGCTGAACACGTCCAGCACGCGTGCGCCGCCGACATATTTGCGCAACGCCAGCCGGTTCGCGGCTTGATCGAAGAACCAGCCGGTCTTCTGTCCCGAGCCGAGCGGCACCTGAAAACCAACACCGCCCTCCTCCACGACCACCGACTCGGGCGCGCTGCCGAACACTGTTTCAACATAGTGCGGCAGCCCTTCCAGATCGCGCGCGCCAGCGTCGTTCTTCCACACCAGCGCCGTGGGCGATACAACCTTTTTCACCGCTGCTTCGATCTGCGGGCGCAGCGCTTCCATGCCCGCCGTAGCGATCTGGCCGACGATCACGTCGCCGAAACGATCCAGCACCAGCCCGGGCAGCCCGTCGGACTCGCCATAGACCAGCCGGTAGAACGGCTTTGGGTACAGCGAATGACGCAGCGACTGCGCCACTTGTAAGCGATGCACGAACAGCGACTTGTCCGGCGCGTGCGCGACGCTCCGACCGAGAATTCTCGCGCTAATCAGCGAATGCGGATTCACATACGCATAGCCGAGAAAACGATCGCGATCGGAAACGATCCGGCACAGTGCGCCCGGCTCGAAAGCGGTCAGCGGCGTACGCGCGGTGTCCACTTCGTTGGAAAACACCCACAGGTGGCCGGCCGCCAGACGACGGTCTTCGCCGCGCTTCAGGCGCAACTCCGGCAGGTCACTCTGGGCAGTGGGCTGCGTGGAACTCGATGTGTCAGTTGAGGTGTTCATTTAAAGTGGGCGCATTCTATGCACGAATCATCACACCGCAACCGCTTAGGCGAAGAAACCAGCCCCTATTTGCTCCAGCACGCGGCCAACCCCGTCGACTGGCATCCGTGGGGTGAGCCGGCGCTCGCGCTCGCTCGTCGCGAAAACAAGCCGATTTTACTGTCGATCGGCTATTCCGCCTGCCATTGGTGTCACGTGATGGCGCACGAATCCTTCGAGGATCCCGCCACCGCCGCGGTCATGAACGAGCTGTTCGTGAACGTCAAAGTGGATCGCGAGGAGCGGCCCGACCTGGATCGGATTTATCAGATCGCGCAGCAGATGCTCACCCAGCGCAGCGGCGGCTGGCCACTCACCATGTTTCTTTCGCCTCTCGATCAGCGCCCGTTCTTCGGCGGCACTTATTTTCCCAAGAACGCGGGGCACGGGCTGCCCGCCTTCACGGATCTGCTGCGACGGGTCGCCGAGTTCTATCACTCGCACAGCGAGGACATCGCACAGCAGAGCACAGCGTTGCAGGATGCGTTCGAGCAGTTGCATGCCCCACCGGCCGACGCCGAAACGCCAATCACAGCCGAGCCACTGCAAGCCGCGCGCGAACAGCTCGCGAGCCAGTTCGACGCTGAATTCGGCGGCTTCGGCAGCGCGCCGAAATTTCCTCATCCCACCAACATCGAGTTCCTGTTGCGCCAGTGGCGAGCCACCGCGGGCAGCGATGAACCCGATCTGCATTCGCTCTACATGGCGACGCTGACGCTCAAGCGCATGGCCGACGGAGGCATGTATGACCAGCTCGGCGGCGGCTTCGCGCGCTATAGCGTCGATCGCTACTGGATGATTCCGCACTTCGAGAAGATGCTTTATGACAATGGTCAGCTGCTGCGTAACTACGCGAACGCTGCGCTGGCCACCGGCGAGCCGCTGTTCAAACGCATCGCCGCCGAAACCGCGGACTGGATGATTCGTGACATGCGAGCACCGGAAGGCGGCTTCTGGTCGGCGCTCGACGCCGACTCCGAAGGTCACGAAGGCAAGTTCTATGTCTGGCGACCGGAAGAAGTCGTCAGCGTGCTG
>JBEVKA010000258.1:0-5161 GCA_040509855.1 Steroidobacter sp. | reverse complement strand
GCCTGCCGACGGAAACGTCGGTGGGCCTTGTTTTATACGACTTGCGCGAGACGCACGGGCACTCGCTTCGCGCCCCAATTGCCAGCTGCACCATCGAACACGCCGGGAAGTTGCGCACCACAGTGCAAACATTTCCCTTGGGCGTCGAGCTGCCATTCGCCGAGCTCAAACCAGTCGCGTTCGATAATTCGCTTGCCACAACCAACGCAGTAAGTGCTGGAGCCCGCGGAGTCGTGCACGTTGCCCATGTAAACGTAGCGCAGGCCGTTGGCGAGCGCGATATTCCTGGCGCGTGCCAATGTTTCCGGCGGCGTGCGCGGTTTATCCATCATCTTGAAGTCCGGATGAAACGCCGTGAAATGCAGCGGCACATCGGAGCCGAGCTTGTCCATGATCCAGCGCGTCATCTGATCGATCTCGGCGTCCGAGTCGTTCTCGCCCGGGATGAGCAAGGTCGTCAACTCCATCCACACCGATGTTTCGTGGCGTAGATACTCCAGTGTCTCCAGTACAGCACCCAGCTCGGCACCGCAGATCTTTCTATAGAAACGTTCCGTGAATCCCTTGAGATCGACATTCGCTGCGTCCATGTGCCGATAGAACTCGGCGCGCGGCGCCGGGCACATATACCCAGCAGTGACGGCGACGCTCTTCACGCCCACTGCGCGGCATGCGTCGGCCACGTCCATGGCGTATTCCATGAAGATCACTGGATCGTTGTATGTGTATGCAACGCTGGCGCAGCCGAACTTACGCGCCGTAGCCGCCAGCATTTCCGGCGTAGCCTGATCCTGCAGGGTATCCATCTGGCGCGACTTGCTCATGTCCCAGTTCTGACAGAACTTGCAGGCAAGGTTGCAGCCGGCGGTGCCGAACGACAGCACCGATGTGCCGGGCAGGAAATGATTCAGCGGTTTTTTTTCGATCGGGTCGATGCAGAAGCCGCTCGAACGACCATAGGTGAACAGCTTGACCTCGCCACCTTCAACGCCACGCACGAAACACAATCCGCGTTGCCCCTCATGCATCTTACAGGCGCGCGGGCATACATCGCATTGAACGCGAGCGTCTTCGAGAGTGTGCCAATGCTGCGTGGGATGAACTTTCATCGCTGGATCGACAGGCGTATATAAAGATTATGCGCTCGGAAGTTGCCGCCAGCACTCGCCCCCCGGTCGTCGCCGGGTTGTTCTATCCGGACGTGCCGTCACAGTTGCGCGACGTCGTATCGGAATACTTAGCACAAGCGCCCGCTTCCACCGAGTCGCCCAAGGCTTTGATCGTGCCGCATGCCGGATATATCTACTCCGGTGGAATCGCGGCGGCCGCGTACGCGCAAATCGCACAGCGCCGACGTGAAATCCGACGCGTCGTGCTCATCGGCCCAAGTCATCGCGTGTATCTGCGAGGCATGGCAATGCCGACGGCAGAGGCATTCCGAACGCCGCTAGGTGTGGTGCCGATCGATCGCGAACTCAAGAGCCGCATTGCCGCGCACCCGCAGGTCATCGAGGCCGATGAGCCGCACTCCAACGAGCATTCGTTGGAAGTGCAGCTGCCATTTCTGCAGGTGGTGCTGGATGAGTTCACTCTCCTGCCGTTGGCCTTGGGTTCGGTGGCTCCATCTGCGGTTGCAAGCGCACTCGATTTGGTCTGGGGCGGCGAAGAAACATTGGTGCTGGTGAGTTCCGATCTCAGTCACTATCTGACCTACGACGCCGCGCGCGAACTCGACGACGCGACGATCGATGCGATTCTTCATTACGACACCAATCTCACGGGCGAGCAGGCCTGCGGCTCCATGGGCATCAACGGTCTCACCTGGCTGGCTAAGCAGCGCAGCCTGAACATCGCCGAAATCGCACACTGCAATTCCGGAGACACCGCGGGCGATCGTCATCGCGTGGTGGGTTACGGAGCGTTCGGTGTGCACGAGCCTGCAACGTCATGAGCATCGCCCCCACACAACGCTCCGAATTGCACCAGCTGGCACGCGAGTCCATCGAACTCGCGCTACGGCAGGGCGAGCTCGTGCCCTACGCGGGCGAGCTCGCCGATCCTGAGCTCAATCTTCCATCGGCCTCATTCGTGACATTGCGAGTCGGCGAAGACCTGCGCGGTTGCTGTGGAACCATCGAGCCTGCACGCCCGCTGAGCGAGGATGTCTGGAACAACGCCTGGGCATCGGCGTTCGCGGATCCGAGATTCCCGCCGCTCACCAGCGATGAATGGTCGGGCACGAACATAGAGATCTCGGTGCTGAGCCAGCCGGAGCGCCTGGAGGTTGGCAGCGAGGCCGAGCTGCTGGCGATCCTGCGTCCAGGCCAGGACGGGTTGATCCTTCAGTACGGCACGCGACGCTCGACGTTTCTTCCCGCCGTCTGGGAACAGTTGCCGGAGCCGGCGGCCTTCGTTCGTCATTTGAAAATGAAGGCCGGCTGGCCGGCGGATTTCTGGCCGCCGGACATGCAAGCCTGGCGCTACACCACCGAGAGCTTTTGATCCCGATTCGCCAGGGCCAGCACTGAATCGACGGCCGCGCCGATCATTTCAGGCCGCCGCGTCAGCTCATGCCGTAGAGCGTAGGTCGAGCGCATCACCATGAACAGTTTCAGCAGCCGATCCACACTCGTGTCGTCGCCCGGCACCGAACGTGAGTCGCCGAGGCCGCGCTTGTAACCTTGCATGAAAGAACGCGTCGAGAGCAGTAGCCACTGCGATACCTCGGGCACCAGTCGCTCACGCAGTTCGGGACGACCCGCGATCGCATGCTCCAACGCCGCGCTCCGCGCGTAATGGAAAGAAACGAGCACACTGGCGACGTCATGCAGCGGCGACTCCTTGCGTCGTCGCTCGGCCAGCGGCAATAGCGTGTCGCCTTCGAAGCCAGTCAGCAGAAAATCGTCCGCGACGACCAGGATCTTCGCGAGGTGAAGATTGCCATGTACGCGCGTTCGCTTGCCGTGGATCGGCTCGGCAGTCAACTCTCGAATCAACGTAAACAAACGTTCGCGCGCGGCGATCAGCGCATCACCCCGACTCCGGAGTGCTTCAGACAACGACGGCAGCCGCTGCTGCAGGAGTTTCAGCGTCGCATCGATGTCGAACTGCACGGCGCTGTACCAGCCCGACTGGTCCTGCGGACGAATCGGTTCGGGCGCGAAGGTCACATCGTTCGAGCTCGCGAGCAGCGCATGCATTTCACCGATGCGTCGCCCCAGCGTCTGCATCTGCGTGGTGAACAATTGATGCGGCTGTTCGTGCGCCGGCGAATCGTGGGTCGAAATGCTGGCGAGATGACGCTCCAGATGATTGAGCGTGTAAGTCCACACGTCGCCCTGGTTGCCGACATACGCGAACAGCGACGCGAGCAGCGTCGGCTCTTCGCCATCCCACACCACGTCGCCAATGACGGGCGCAACGGCCTTGAAACCCGCGGCGCTCAGGAAGCGCGTCATTTCCAAGTCCGGGTTCGGTCCGGGCTCGGCGCTGCGATAGCCTTTCAGGAACAGGACTTCGTCGATCACCACGTTGGTGTTGGTGGGTTCGGCGCCGACGTGACGAACATTGTGCAGGTCGGCCACCGGCAGTGGCGGTAGCGGCGCATGCGCCTCGAAACGCAACGCGCCGCCGGCGAACGGCACGAAAGAGTGATGCGCCATGCACTGAACCAGCCCGAGACAAAAGATCGGATCGGCGAACGCATCGATGAGTACGCCGGCTCGCGCGTGCTCGCGCACTTTCGCGACCGTCCACTCGGCGGTCTTCAGCACGCTGTCCTTGCCGTCCTCCCAGCCGATCGTCAGCGGCAGGAAGTAACGGCGCTTGGCGCCGCCGCCATCGAGATCGACGAAGCTGAGCAGATACGGACGCTGCTCGTGTCGCCACAGCGACCGAGGCCCGAGGCGTGCCGATGCGATTTCACCTTTCGGCCGCAGGAACCAGCCGCGCGCGCCGATGAATTCGGGCAACACTTCGTTTTCGAGCTGTTGCTGAGTGCGCCGGGTCAGCACTCCGTTGGTGGGCTTGCTGGCGTCCGGAAGGAATGTCGCCAGCCCTTCCGTCAGCACCAGCACCGGCAGCTCGGCCGCGGGCAAACGCTCGATGTGCCACGTTGGCGGCTGCGCCGAGTCGCTCAACAACAGCCAGAAGAATCCGTGCCCGGGCAAAGTCAGGAAGTACGGCAGATCGCCAATCGGTGGGAAGCTGTTGCGGCCGAGCATTTCCACCGGCACGCGCCCTTTGTATTTGGACAGATCCAGCTCCACCGCCTGCGCGGTGCGCGACAGGTTGGCGACACACAGGATCATTTCGCTGCCACAGCTGCGCACGTACGCGATGATCTTGCGATTCTGTGGCCGCACGAATTCCAGCGAGCCGCGGCCGAAACATTGAAACTGACGCCGCACGGCGAGCATGCGTCGCGTCCAATTCAGCAGCGACGATGGATCCCGGCTTTGCGCTTCTACGTTCACCGATTGATAACCGTAGATCGGATCCATGATGACCGGCAGGTACAGGCGCTGCGGGTCGGTGCGCGAGAAGCCGGCGTTGCGATCGATGCTCCATTGCATTGGCGTGCGCACGCCATTGCGATCGCCGATGTAAATGTTGTCGCCCATGCCGATTTCGTCGCCGTAATAAATGATCGGCGAGCCGGGCATGGACAGCAGCAGGCTGTTCATCAGCTTGATCGTGTCCACGTCATTGCCGAGCAGCGGCGCGAGCCGACGGCGGATGCCGACGTTGACTCGCATGCGCGGCTCGGCGGCGTACATCTTGTACATGTAGTCACGCTCGCGACCGGTGACCATCTCCAGGGTCAGCTCATCGTGATTGCGCAGGAAGATGGCCCACTGGCAGTTCTCCGGAATGTCCGGCGTCTGCCGAATGATCTCGGCGATGGGATAGCGATCCTCGAGCGCCACCGACATGAAGATGCGCGGCATGAGCGGGAAGTTGTACGCCACGTGGCACTCGTCGCCGTCGCCGAAATATTCGCGCACGTCCTCGGGCCACTGGTTCACTTCGGCGAGGAAGAAGCGGTCCGGATACTTGGCGTCGAGCGCTGCCCGCATCGCCTTCAGCACGACGTGCGTCTCGGGCAGGTTCTCGTTCGTCGTGCCGTCGCGTTCGCACAGGTAAGGGATCGCGTCGAGGC
>JBEVKA010000257.1:0-11226 GCA_040509855.1 Steroidobacter sp. | reverse complement strand
TCATGCCCATTCCGATCGTCGGCAAAGATGGCGACAGCTATCGTTTCCTCGACGAGAAAGATCTGCCGCAATCCATCGGTCGCTTGTCCGCGTTCGCGGGCAACGCCGGCGTGCTGCTGCGTGCGTATGTTTATATGCGCATGCTCGGCCGCGAAGGCATGCACCGAGTCGCTGAGTTCGCGGCGTTGAACGCGAACAATCTGCTGGCGCGCGTGAAGCAGGCGGGTTTCGATCCGGCGTATCCGGAGCGGCGAGCGAGCCACGAGTTCATCATCACGGTGAAGCGCCAGGCGAAGGAGCTCAACGTCACCGCGATGGACTTTGCCAAGCGCCTGCTCGACTACGGCTACCACGCGCCGACCACTTACTTCCCGCTGCTGGTGCCGGAGTGCTTGTTGATCGAGCCCACCGAGACCGAGGCCAAGGAGGAGCTGGACGGGTTCGTGGCCGCGATGGTCGCGATTCTGGGCGAAGCGGAGCAGGATGCGGCCAAGGTCAAGGGCGCCCCCTATACTCTGCCGGTCCGTCGTCTCGACGACGTCCGCGCCGCCAAACAACTCGATCTGACTTACGGCATGAGAAGCAACGAATGAACACCGCAGAGCGCACGCCACCGGTCCGGTCGGCCGCGGCAGACCGTCCCAAGCTGGCCGGCATGCGCCGGCTGATCCTGGCTTTCGTCAATTCCTGGAAGGGCTTCCGGGGGGCGTTCCGGTTCGAGGCGGCGTTCAGGCAGGAAGTAGCGCTGGCGGTGGTACTGCTGCCGCTAGGCGTCTACCTCGGTAAAACAGCGGTGGAAAAGGCTTTGCTGGTGTCCGCGGTGCTGCTGGTGCTGATCGTGGAGTTGCTGAACACGGGCATCGAAACCGTGGTGGATCGCATCGGTCTGGAGCGCCACGAGCTGTCCGGGCTGGCCAAGGACGTCGGCTCGACCGCGGTGCTGCTATCCTTCGGCGTCCTGATCGTGATCTGGGGGTTCCTGCTGCTGGGCTGACCTGAAGCCCGGCGAGCCGCGCAAGCGGAGGAACCCACGGATGCACGGTTCCCTACAGCTTGCTCGAAACGCGGTTCACTCATGCATAGAACTCTTGTCGTTGCCGGACTGCTGCTGGCCTCGCTGCCGTCTCACTCGCAGGAGCCGGCGAATTCCGGACCCGGCGCCGTGCCTCAGACCGCGGTGCCGGTCGCCGATGCGGAAGATTCCCGTTGGGCCCGCACGCTGGAGCGGGTCGCAAGCGGCGTGGTCACCATTCAGGTCGACCTGGCCCGCGCCTTCGACACCGAATGGAATATGTCGAGTCAGGCCACCGGCTTCGTGGTCGACGCGCAGCGCGGCCTGATTCTCACCAATCGTCACGTGGTAACGCCGGGGCCGGTGACGGCGCAGGCGGTGTTCCTGAATCGCGAAGAAGTCACGCTGTATCCGGTGTATCGCGATCCGGTGCACGACTTCGGCTTCTATCGCTACGATCCTTCCAAGCTGCGTTTCATCAAGCCGACCGAGCTGAAGTTGTATCCGCAAGGCGCGACGGTCGGTCGTGAGATCCGCGTCATCGGCAACGATGCCGGCGAGCAGCTCTCGATTCTTGCCGGCACGCTCGCGCGTCTGGATCGCGAAGCGCCCAACTACGGTCTCGGCAAGTACAACGACTTCAACACGTTCTATTACCAGGCAGCGTCGAGCACGTCGGGTGGATCCTCCGGCTCGCCGGTGATCGACATCGACGGTCGCGTGCTGGCACTCAATGCAGGCGGCAGCTCGGCCGCGGCTTCGAGTTTCTATCTGCCGCTCGATCGCGTGACTCGCGCGCTCAAGGCAGTCCAGGAAGGCAAGCCCGTCGCGCGCGGCACGTTGCAGACAGTGTTTCTTTACACGCCGTTCGACGAAGTGCGTCGCCTCGGCCTGCGCGAAACGTCCGAATCCGACGTGCGTAAAAAATTCCCGAACAACACCGGCATGCTGGTGGTGTCGGAAGTGCAGCGGGGCTCGCCCGCCGAAGGCGTGCTCGAACCCGGCGACGTGCTGGTGAAGATCAACGGCCAGGTCACCGCCGACTTCTCGCTGCTCGCGAGCACGCTCGATGACGGCGTCGGCAAGAATGTGAAGCTGTCGATCGAGCGTGGCGGCCAGGCGCTGGAGCGCGACCTGCCGATTCAAGACATGTACTCGGTGATGCCGGATGAATTCCTCGAGTTCGGCGACGCCGTGGTCCACAACTTGTCATGGCAACAGGCGCGTCACATCAATGTGCCGATCAAGGGCGTGTACGTCGCCAACCCCGGCTATGTGCTCGGCGCGGCCGGTATGCCTCGCGGCGCTGTCATCAGCGAAGCCGGCGGCGAAGAGATCGGTCACCTCGGCGATTTCGAACAGGTGCTGGCGAAGCTCGCCGACGGCGAGCGCATCACACTGCGTTATTTCACCATCGACGATCCGAAGACTGCGCAGTGGCGCAGCGTTCGCATGGATCGCCGCTGGTTCCCGGCCCGCGTTTGCAAACGTGACGACAAGAACGGTACCTGGCCGTGCACTCCGTGGGGCCAGGACACTCTCGCCAAATCGGCGGAGCCGGCTACGACCAGTTTCGCCAAGACGGCCGATCCGTTGCTCAACAAGCTGTCGCCGTCGCTGGTGCTGGTGAACTTCGACATGCCGTACTCGGTGTCCGGCATCACCGAGCGCAGCTATTACGGCACGGGCCTGATCGTCGACGCCGAGCGCGGTCTGGTGATCGTCGATCGCAACACCGTGCCGGCGCCGATGGGCGATGTGCGTCTGACCTTCGCCGGTTCGATCGAAGTGCCGGGCCGCGTGGAATTTATTCATCCGTTGCACAATCTCGCGGCGATTTCCTACGACCCGAAATTGATCGGCGCGACGCCGGCGAAAGCGGCGACGCTCAAGAGCGTCGATCTGCAGCCCGGTCAGGAAGTGTGGGCGGTCGGCATGCGCGTCGATGGCAAAGTGCAGTCCCGCTCGGCCACGGTGGCGTCGGTCGATCCCGTAACGTTCCCGCTGTCGCGCACGCTGCAGTTCCGCGAATCCAACTTGGAAACGATCGCGCTGGTGAACGGCCCGGCCGACTACGACGGCGTGCTGGTCGACAAGAGCGGCGCCGTGGTCGCGACGTGGGCCAGCTTCGCATACGAAGCGGGCCGCGAGATCGCACAGGAGAATCGCGGCGTTTCCGCCGAGCTGATCCAGGAAATGTTGCCGCTGCTGCGCGAGGGTCGCACGTTGCACTCTCTCGAAGCGGAACTGCAGCCGCTGCCGCTGTCGGTAGCGCGCAAGCAGAATTTGTCCGATGACTGGATCCGTCGTCTCGAACAGCACAGCCCGGATCGTCGCCAGGTGTTGAGCGTGGTGCGCACCGTCGGCGGCTCGCCCGCGGATGGATTGTTGCGTTCGGGCGATCTGATCCTGGATGTCGACGGCGCCATCGTGAATCGCTTCCGCGAAGTGGAGCGAAGCGTGCAGAAGCCGTCGGTGAAGGTGACCGTGTGGCGCGACAAGGCGGCACAGGTGATCGAAGTGCCGACGGTGGCGGTCGGCGGTCGTGATCTCGACCGCATCGTGGTGTGGGCTGGCGCAGTTCTGCAAAAACCGCATCGCGCGCTCGCCGCTCAGCGCGGCATTGAACCCGACGGCGTGTTCGTCGCTTATTTCTCCTACGGCTCGCCCGCCACGCGCTATCAGCTGTGGGCCGGCCGCCGCATCGTCGAAGTCGACGGCACACCGGTGCCCGATCTCGATGCATTCATTCGCGCCGTCGCGGGGCGCGAGGACCGCAGCTCGCTCAGACTGCGCACTGTGACCTGGAATGGTTCGGTGGAAGTGATGACACTGAAGCTCGACAAGCGCTATTGGCCGACCTACGAGCTGCGCCGGACCGCGCAGGGTTGGACTCGCACCGCTCTGGAATAAACGGGCCCTCAGGAAACTAATCGTGGCGGGCCCTCCGGCCCGCTCTTGCTATCATTGCTCCCATGGCTATAGGACGAGTTTTACAACAGGAAATTCAGGAGGCCGTGGAAGCGCTCCGTGCCGGCGAGCTGGTGGCGTTTCCTACCGAGACGGTCTATGGGCTGGGCGCGAACGCCAATAACCCAGATGCGGTGCGTAAGATTTTCCGCGTCAAGGGCCGGCCTTCGACGCATCCCGTGATCGTGCACATCGATCATCCGCGTTATCTGCAGCGCTGGGTGCGTGAGATGACACCGGAGGCAAAGAAACTCGCCGACGCGTTCTGGCCCGGCCCGCTGACGCTGGTCGCCAAGCGCGCGCCGGCGGTCAACGATGTGATTACCGGTGGGCAGGACACGGTCGCGATTCGCGTGCCGAATCATCCTGTCGCTCAGCAACTGCTCAACGCGTTCGGCGGCGGTATCGCCGCGCCGTCTGCGAACAAATTCGGGCATGTGAGTCCGACGCGCGCCGAACACGTGCGTGAAGAATTCGGCGACGAGCTGAAGTTCGTGCTCGACGGCGGCGACTGTAAAGTCGGTCTCGAATCCACCATCGTGAGTTGCCTGGCCGACGGGCCGCGAGTGCTGCGTCCAGGCAGCATCAGCTTGTCGCAGCTCAAGGCAGTGGTGCCGACGATCGTGATGGGCGCAAACCCGAGCGCGCCGCGCGTGCCGGGCACGACTTCACGGCACTATTCGCCGTCCACTCCGGTGAACGTCGTGCCGAGTCGTCGGTTGGAAATCGTGATGAACGAGTTCACCGCCAATCACGAAAAAGTCGCGGTGCTCGCGCAGCGACCGCCAGGCACGGCCAATCCTTACATGACGTGGATCAACGCCGGCATCCGCCCCGAGATCTATGCGCGCCAGCTGTACGCTCACGTGCGCACGCTGGACAAGGCGGGCGCGAAGATCATCCTGGTCGAGGAAGTGCCGGAAGGTGAGAAGTGGGATGCGGTTCGTGACCGCCTCCGCCGCGCCGCCAGCGCGGAAAATATTGTCACATACGATCAGGACATCGCCGCGTGGGTGGCCGACTTCGGCGAAGAGGGCGGACCTCCAGGCTGACTAATCGGCGGGGACTGTGCGCTCCGCTGCCCACAATCGCAGCTCGCCGATCTTCTCCGCCATGGTGACCGACAGCGGTCGCGTGGCTCGAATCTCCTGCAGCACGTGCTGAGCGCTCACCGGTTCGTTGGTGGCGTGAGCGGCATACACGGCTGATACCACTGCTTGTTCGATTTCCGCGCCGGAGAATCCTTCGTACGCCGTGGCGAGTTGCTTCACGTGCGCGTTGCTCAGGGTCAGCTGACGCTTCTTGGAGTGGATGCGCAACACGTCCTCGCGCACGCTCGCGCTCGGCAGGTCGACGAAAAAGATCTCGTCCATGCGCCCCTTGCGCACCAGCTCCGGCGGCAGCGACGAAATGTCGTTGGCGGTGGCAACCACGAACACGCGCGTTTTCTTTTCCGCCAGCCAGGTGAGAAACGTGCCGAGCAGCCGGCGCGAGGTGCCGCTGTCGCCGTCACCGGAGCCGGTGGCGATACCTTTCTCGATCTCATCGATCCACAGCACGCACGGCGCCATGGTCTCCGCCGTCGTCAGCGATTCGCGCAGATTGCGTTCAGACTCGCCGATGTATTTGGTGTGAATGGCGGCGAAGTCCAGGCGCAGCAGTGGTACGCCGAAAATTCCTGCGGCAGCCTTCGCCGCCACGCTCTTGCCACAACCTTGCACGCCGAGGAGCAGCACGCCTTTCGGTGCGTCCAGCTGCGGAGCGCTGCCGTCGAACGCCGGCTTGCGACGTCGCAGCCACTCTTTCAGGCGCGCCATGCCGCCGAGATCGGCGAACTGCGCGGTGTCGTACTCGAACGCAAGTACGCCGCCGCGATTCAACAACTCGTACTTCGCCTGCATCACCGCCGGCAGGTCGGAGGGCAGCAGCGCGCCGTCGTCGAAGATCACTTTGCGTGACAGTCGTTCAGTGTCACCCGTAGACAGCCCGCCGAGATTCTCCAGCAGCAGCTCGAGCGATTTGCGATCGGTCTTGACGCGCTGGCCGTGGGTTCGGCTCCAGTCGGCGGCGACGCGTTCGACGATTTCGCGCCGCTCGTCCTTGCTGGGAAAGGCGAGCGTGAAGCGGGCGCTGAGATGTTCGAGTTCGCGCGGCAGTTGAATCTCGTGGCTGATGAGCACCACGGAGCGCGGCACGCGGTCGTAGTCCTGACAGATATCCTTGAGCAGTCGCACGTTCACCGGGTCGTTGAGGAACGGATGAAAGTCGAGCAGCACGTAGACGCCGGCGGTGGGCGTGGCGCGCATCGACTTGAGCACCTGGTCGGGCTCGGCATTGTGTTGCTGCGCGCCGCCCAGATTAACGTCCAGTCGGCGCAAACCTTCCGTGACAGTCCACTGAAACACCGGCGTGTGCGCGGAGGAGGCGAGCTTGATCGCCATGGAGGAGAGCAGCGCCAGCGCTCGAGCCTCGTCGCGCGTCTCGATGACGATCAGCGGCACGCGGCTCTTCAGCAGCGCTTCCAGCTCTCGGCGTGTGTCGGTTACGGCGTTCACGAGGTGACCAGCGAATCCGATGTTGGAAGTTTTCGCGACTGTACAGTGTGAGCTGAAGCGGCCGTCCGAAAATTTTTCGCCCGCAGGGACTAAATTCTGTGACGCGCTTCTTGCATCGCCGGACATTTTTGCTACATTTCGCGCCGACCTGTGTAAGAGAGCACCATGCCCCAAGCTGCAGTGCCGCTCGACCAGAACTTGTGAGAGCTCGAAGACGTTATTGATGTCGCCAGCTCTCGTTGGTTGGTTAAGTGTTCGCAGCTACATTGAGGTGCCCTACAGGTGTTGCCCCGCGCAGCCAAGCAGTCTCTCGCCGTTTCTCCGGCCCATTCCTTCGATTCCACCTCGCTCACGGAAGCTGAGATCCGTGCGCTCGTCGCCCGTTTCGGTTCGCCACTGCTGGTGGTGGATTGTGAACAGGTGCGTCGTCAGTACCGCTCGCTGAAGGCGGCGCTGCCCGGCGTCGATCTGCACTACGCGTTGAAGCCGCTGCCGCACGCCGCGGTGGTTTCGTGCCTGCGCGACGAAGGCGCTTATTTCGATCTCGCCACCACCGGCGAAGTCGAGCTGGTGAAGCAGCAGGGCATCGCGCCCAGCCGCTGCATTCATACGCATCCGATCAAGCGCGATAGCGATATCCGCGACGCGCTTCGTTATGGCGTTACCACGTTCGTTGCCGACAACCCGGACGAGCTGCGCAAGTTCGTGCGCTATCGCAAGAAGGCGGAAGTGCTGATTCGCGTGTCGTTCCGTAGTCCGAACGCGGTCGTCGACCTGTCGAAAAAATTCGGCTGCGAACCGGGCGCGGTGCTGGGCTTGATCGAGATGGCACGTCGTATGGGCGTACGCGTACGCGGCCTGTCGTTCCATGTCGGCTCGCAGGCCACCGACCCGGCGAAGTACGTCGAAGCCGTTCATGCCTGCACCAACATCATGGCCGAGGCGCTGCTGGCCGGTCTGCCGTCGCTCGACGTGCTCGACATCGGCGGCGGTTACCCGGTGGCCTACAACGAGGACGTCACGCCGATCGACGAGTTCTGCCGTCCGATCCGCGCCGCGCTCGCCAAGTTGCCGCCGCACGTGCGCGTCATCGCTGAACCCGGCCGCTTCATCGCGGCGCCGGCGGCGATCGCGGTGTCGTCGGTGATGGGCAAGGCCAAGCGCGACGGTCGCTGGTGGTACTACCTCGACGATGGTCTGTACGGTTCGTACAGCGGTCAGATGTTCGACCACGCCAAGTATCCGGTGTCGGTGCTGCGCGAAGGCGGCGAGTTGCACGAGAGCGTGCTCGCGGGTCCGACCTGCGACTCCATCGACGTTATCGACGAATGCATCCTGTTGCCGGAGCTGGAAGTCGGCGACCTGGTGGTCGGTCGCATGATGGGCGCGTACACCTGGGCCAGCGCCACGGACTTCAACTTCTTCAAGCGCGCCAAAGTGGTCGTGATGAACGAGCACGCCGACGCGCGCCGCGTGGTGCGTCTCCAGCGCAAGGCTGCCGGCAGCCGCGCTTAACGCAATCGCGTGGAGGTTCGAGTCGTCGATCGAGTCCCCGGCGCCCAGGCGGCGCAGGGGACGGCGATCGTCATCGACGTGTTTCGAGCCTTTTCGGTCGCCGCTTACGCCTTCTCACGCGGGGCGGCGACCATCATTCCCATCGCTTCGATCGACGATGCTCGCGAGTTGAAGCGACAGCATCCGGACTGGCTGCTCATCGGCGAGCGCCACGCGAAGCCGCTGCCCGGCTTCGACTGTGGCAATTCACCCGCGGATCTAGAGAAGCTGGATCTCGCCGGCCGCACGCTCATTCACACCACGCACTCCGGCACGCAAGGCCTGACGAGCGCACACCAGGCAGACGAAGTCATCACCGGTGCGCTGGTGAACGCTGCCGCCATCGTGCGTTACCTGCAGGCGAAGCAGCCCGCGATCGTAACGATCGTCCGCATGGGTCACGAAGCGCGCGAGAACTGCGACGAAGATGACATTTGCGCCGAGCTGCTGCGCTCCCGGCTGGTGGGCGAACCATCAATGATCGGGCCGACCGAAGGCATTCGCGAGCGCTTGCGAACCGCGTCGAGCGCGCAGAAGTTTTTCGATCCCGCGTGCGACTGGGCGCCCGAGCGGGACTTCGAACTCTGCACGCGCGTCGATGTGTTTGATTTCATCTTGCAGCTGGATACAACTGGCACACCACCGCGCCTGCGTCGGATTCCCGCATGAACCCAGTAGCTCGCACCATCATCCTGCTCACGCTGTCGAACGTGTTCATGACGTTCGCCTGGTATGCGCACCTCAAGCACATGAACCAGAAGCCGTGGGTGGTGGCGGCGCTGGCGAGCTGGGGCATCGCGCTGTTCGAATACCTGTTACAGGTGCCGGCCAACCGCATCGGTTACACGGTGATGACATTGCCGCAGCTGAAGATCCTGCAGGAGGTCATCACGCTGACGGTGTTCGTGCCGTTCGTGCTCCTGTACATGCGTCAGCCGCTCAAGCTCGATTACCTGTGGGCCGCGCTGTGTATGTTGGGCGCCGTATATTTCGTGTTCCGCAAATGAGCACTGCCCGGTGACGACCAATATTCATCGCTTGGTGGAGAGTTGCCGCCGCGGCGACGATCCGACCGTCATCGCCCGTCTGCGCTCGGGCTGGGCCGTGATGGGCCGGAAACAAGTGCTTTCCGGCTATTGTTTGTTGTTACCCGATCCCGTGGTGCCGCATCTCAATGCGCTCGATGCCGGCGATCGCGATCGGTTCCTGGCGGAACTGGGATTGCTGGGTGATGCAGTCCTGGCGGTCACCGGTGCGCTGCGCATCAATTACGCGATCTTCGGCAACGTCGAGCCGGCGCTGCATGCTCACGTTCACCCCCGCTACAGCGACGAGCCGGTGGAGATGCGCACTCAGAATCCCTGGGGCTACGACTGGCAGCGGGCGCCAGACTTCGATGCGACGATGCACGGATCGCTGCGTGACTTAATTCGCCAACAGCTGGCGCGGATCGCGCCCAAGCCCTAGCCTTTTGTCCAAGTGAGCGCCATGTCGATTGGCGCACACTGTCGCCAGTTAGTGACGATCGCGGGTTTACAGGTCGGGGTTGCGATGTAAACTCGCGCGGCTTGGTACAAAAAAGCATTCAGGAAGAGTGAGTAGCTCGATATGCGGGTCAAGTCGAGCCTGGCCAGTTATGTCGCCGAACAGCTCGCGCCGCTCGGGCGAATTTCGAGTCGTGCGATTTTTGGCGGCGTGGGCGTGTTCATCGACGAGCGACTGCTCGGCATCGTGATGGGCGACAAGCTCTACCTGCACACCGACAAGAGCAATCTCGAAGATTATGTCGCGCGGGGCATGCAGCAGTTCAAGCCCTATCCGAACGCGTTCGATCTCACCACCGATCATCACGAAGTGCCGGCCGACATCGTCGAGGACGCCGAGCAGCTCAAAGTCTGGGGCGAACGCGCGTTGAATGCGGCAGTCGAAGCGGCGCGCGCAAAACAGCTCGCCGGCATCGAGCGTTCGCGCCACATGAAACAAGCCAAGAAGCGCCAGAAGGACCGGCCCCAGAAAGATCGTTCCAAGATTCCCAAGTGAGCGGCGACGCGCTCAGCTGCGCGTCAGCGCCACCAGCGACGACAACGAACGCACGGGCTCGGAGCAGGTCATGCCTCGGCAGACATATGCTGCCGTTTCAGCTAAGGGCTTTTTAGCAGCAATCGCCGTGGGTAACGAAGCGGCGTCGGCGGGAATCGCGAACACCAGGCGGCGAGGCGAATACATTTTCGCGAGCTCGTCACGCCAGCTGTCCGCTTCGGCGGCAACGCCACGCACGATGACCAACTCCGGCGGCTGTAAATGTTCATCGAGAGCAATCAGCATCGCCGTGTGCGCGTGAGGATAGTGCTGCAAAGCAGGCCACGCGGCGCGAATCGTTTTCGCCGCGGCATCCAAGTAACGCGTTTCTCCCAACAGCAGTCCCAGTCGTGTGAGCGCTTGAGCTGCGATCGCAGTCCCGGCAGGTACGGCTTCATCGGAGAATGAACGCGAGCGATGCATGAGCTGCTCGTGATCGTCGGCGGTGAAATAGAAGCCGCCGTGCTCGCGATCTTCGAAATGGTCGAGCAGCGTGTTCGCCAGATCGATCGCGAAGTGCAGATCCTGGCTGCGCCATCGCGTCTGCATGAGTTCGAGCAAGCCATCGAGCAGGAACGCGTGATCGTCCAGATAGGCAGCGAAACGTGCGCGGTCGTCTTTGTAGGTGGCGAGCAAGCGGCCATCGCGCCAGCACGTAGTGCGAATGAAATCCACCGCGCGACAAGCGGCATCCGCGAGATCCGAACGCGCCAGCGCGCGAGCGGCGGCCGCCATGCCACCGATGGCAAGTCCGTTCCACGAGGTGAGAACTTTTTCATCGCGCCCCGGCCAGACACGACGATTGCGAACTTCGAGCAACGCGCCTCGCGCGCGGTTCAGTCGGTTGTCGACTTCCGCGATCTCCAGCTGTAACTCGCCGGCGATGTCTTCTTCGGAGCGAAACGCATGCGGATGCCAGTGTGTGTCCTCGAAGTTCGGCTCGCGGTCTAGCCCGAAACGGCGCGCGAACACGTCGTAGTCGCCTGCACTCAGCAGGCTGACGACTTCTTCCGGTCGCCAGACATAGAACTTGCCTTCGTGACCTTCGGAGTCGGC
>JBEVKA010000256.1:0-11004 GCA_040509855.1 Steroidobacter sp. | reverse complement strand
ATGTGATACAGCGGCAGCGCCGTGATGATGGTGTCCTGACCGACTTTCGCAGCGGTGCCGATCCAGGACTCCGACTGCAACACGTTGGCGACCATGTTTCGATGCGTGAGCATCGCGCCTTTCGCGACACCTGTAGTGCCGCCGGTGTACTGCAGGAACGCGACGTCTTCGTGAGTTGTCGGCACCGGCGTGAACGTGCTGTAACGACCCAGCTGCAGCGCCTTGTTGAACCGGATCGCGTTCGGCAGATTCCAGCTCGGCACCTGCTTGCGCACATGGCGCACGACCAGGTTCGCCACTATGGACTTCGGCCAGTGCAGCTGATCGCCCACACCAGTGACGATGACGTGTTCGAGTTTGGTCTTGTCGATCACCTGCTCCAGCGTGCAGGCGAAATTCTCCAGAATCACAATGGCGCGCGCGCCTGAGTCCGTCAGTTGATGTTCCAACTCACGCGCGGTGTACAGGGGATTGGTGTTGACCACCGTCAATCCGGCGCGAA
Source organism: Steroidobacter sp. (assembly GCA_040509855.1). Lineage (GTDB taxonomy): Bacteria > Pseudomonadota > Gammaproteobacteria > Steroidobacterales > Steroidobacteraceae > Steroidobacter. Next base: position 10,502 of record JBEVKA010000256.1, on the reverse strand, counting down.
GCGCGCCATACAACGCGATCGGATACTGCAGGACGTTGGGCATCATCACGGCGACGCGGTCGCCCTTCTTCAGTCCCGCAACGTTTTGCAGATACGCCGCGAACTCGCGTGACAGGCGCTCGTAGTCGGCAAAAGTGATGGTGCGCCCCATGCTGGTGAACGCGCCCTTCTCAGCGAAGCGGGCACAGCTCTCATCAATCAGATCGACCACGGACGCATACTGAGTGGGATTGATGAGCTCCGGCACGCCGGCCGGATAACTCTTCAACCACGGTTTCGCGGCCGCGCTCGGCCCACTCGGGATCGATGCGGCTTCCCCCTGCAATTTGGCGTTCATTTTTTCAGCACCTTGGCCAGGGCCGGCCAGAGATTGTCCAGCAGTTTCGGTTGCGCCTCGGCGGTTGGATGGATGCCGTCGGCCTGCATCAGATTATCGTCCAGCGCCACGCCATCGAGGAAAAAGTCGACCAGCGGCAGCTGGTATTTGCGCGCCAGTTCACCATACAGGGCGTGGAAGGAGTCAGCATATTCCGCGCCGTAGTTTGGCGGCATGCGCATTCCCACCAGCACTACCTGAGCGCCGGTCTGTTTGGATTGTTCGATCATGGATTCGAAATTACCGCGCACCTGCTTGATGGGCAGGCCGCGCAGGCCGTCGTTGCCGCCGAGCTCGAGCACTACGATGGACGGCTTGTGCAATTCGAGGGCGCGAGGCAGACGTGTTCGCGCGCCGCCCGTGGTTTCCCCGCTGACGCTGGCGTTGACTACGCGGTAACCGTAACCTTGGGTTGCGAGCCGTGTCTGAAGTAATGCCACCCAGGTTGCATCCACTTTGACGCCGTAGCCGGCGCTCAGGCTGTCGCCGAGCACCAGGATCGGGCCCGGCGCGGCGGCGGCGTGAACCACTCCGGTCAGCGCCAGTCCGAGCAGAGTCAACAGCAGATTGCGGGCGCCGGTGAAACCGAATCGGCGCCGGCCGCGTAAGTCTGAGCTAAGTAGGCGCTGGCAAACTGCAGCGGCCCGCGTCGCGAGCTTCAGCATTCCCGATGAGCCCAACGATTCATATCCAGACTCCCACATGAGCATTTCGCAAACGGTCCTCAAGGCGGAAAACATCACCAAGCAGGTTAGCAGTCCGGAGGGAACGCTGACCATCCTCGCGGCCGTCGACCTGAACATCGACGCCGGCGAAACCGTCGCGATCGTCGGTGCGTCGGGCGCGGGCAAGTCGACGCTGCTGGCGTTGCTCGCCGGGCTCGACGAACCGACCGAAGGGCGTATCTGGTTGAACGGCGCGGAGCTGACGGCGCTGGATGAAGACGGCCGGGCCGCGGTGCGCGCCCATCATGTCGGGTTCGTCTTTCAGAGTTTTCATCTCGTGCCGTCGTTGACCGCCATCGAGAACGTGATGCTGCCGCTGGAGCTGGCCGGTAAACCCAAGGCTCGCGAAGCCGCGGCGGACGTGCTCAACAAAGTGGGTCTGACACCGCGTCGTGAACATTATCCCCGGCAGCTTTCCGGCGGCGAGCAGCAGCGTGTCGCCATCGCGCGTGCCTTTGTTACACAACCTGCGTTGTTATTCGCCGATGAGCCTACGGGCAATCTCGATTCCATCACTGGCGAGCGCATCATCGATTTGTTGTTCGAGCTGAATCGCGCCTCCCGGACCACGCTGGTGGTGGTCACTCACGATCAAAAGATTGCCCAGCGGTGCGGCCGTACGATTCGCATCGACGCAGGCAAGGTCGCGGCATGAAGGCACTCCGATTAGCTCTGCTCGCGCTCGTGCGAGACGGTAAGTCCGGCGAACTGCGCGTGCTGATGCTGGCGCTGCTCGTCGCGGTGTCCGCGCTGACCGCGGTGGGCTTTTTCACCAGTCGCGTGAGTCTCGCCGTCGATTATCAGGCCGGTGAAGTGTTGGCAGCAGATTTGCGGCTGCAGTCTCGCACGCCGCTCGGACGTGAATATTTCGACGCTGCGGCCGAGGAGGGCTTGGAGACGGCCGAGCTGTCCAATTTCCCCAGCGTGATTTTCAAAGGTGATGACAGCGCGCTCACCGCGATCCGGGCTGTTTCCAAAGGCTATCCACTGCGCGGCAAGGTCAGAGTTGCCGATGTGCCGTTCGGTCCGGCAGAAGAAATAAGCACGATCCCCGGGCCGGGCGAAGCGTGGCTGGAGCCGCGATTGTTCGCGCAACTCGGCGCCAATGTCGGCGACAAGATTCGGGTCGGCTCCACGGAACTGACCGCGACCAAAGTGCTCGACTATCGCCCCGATCAGGGCTCGCAGTTCGTCGATCTCGCGCCGACGCTCATCATGCGTCTGGAGGACGTCGCCGCGACCGGGCTCGCGCAACAAGGCAGCCGCATTTCGCACTTCGCGCTGTTCGCCGGCGAATCGAAGACAGTCGGTGCGTTCAAGGAAAAGCTCACGGCCATGAAAAAGCCGGGGCAACGCATCGTCGACATCGCCGATGCGAGCCCGCAGATCCGTTCCGCCGTCGATCGCGCCAGCCGCTTTCTCAATCTCGCCGCGCTGGTCACGATCCTGCTCGCCGCGATTGCCGTCGCGATCGCCGCGCGACGCTATGTTTCCAGGCACCTCGACACCGCCGCATTGATGAAGAGCATGGGCGCTCCGCAACGACTGGTCCTGGGCATCAGCTTGTGGGAACTGTTGATGATCGGCCTGATTGCAGGCGTGCTCGGCGCCGTGATCGGCTACGCCGCGCAGGAAGGTATTGCGTATTTGCTGAGGGATTTAGTGCGGAGCGAGTTGCCACGCCCGGCGTTGAATGCCGCATGGCTGGGCATCACGACGTCGGTGCTGATTCTGATTGGCTTCGCGTTGCCGCCGCTGCTGCAGCTTCGTCACGTGCCGCCGGCGCGAGTGCTGCGTCGGAATCTCGAGCCGCCACCATTACGCTATGCCACGGTCTATGGGACGGCGATGGCCGCGTTGATCGCGCTGCTGGGGTGGCTGGTCCGGGATTTCGAGCTGCTGTTGTATGTATTTGGCGGCCTGTTCGTGACATTCGCCGTGCTGATGCTGGCGGGCTGGTTGCTCGTGCGCGCATTGAACGGCTTGCGGGGCAGCGTTGGCATCTCGTGGCGCTATGGAATGGCGAACATCGCACGTCGTGGTCGGGACAGCGTCATCCAGATCGTCGCGTTCGGTCTGGGATTGATGGTGCTGTTGCTGCTCGCCGTGGTTCGCAACGACCTGATGCAGGAATGGCGCGCGAGCCTGCCCGAGAACGCGCCCAACTATTTCATGATTAACATCCGACCGGACCAGACCGAGGGCGTGCGTGAGTATTTCGCCGCGAACTCGGTGACGCCTCCGGAGCTGGTGCCGATGGTGCGCGCACGGTTGGTAAAGATCGGCGGCGCCGAGGCCAGCTCGCTGAATATCCAGAGCGAGCGCGGCCGCGATTTCATGGATCGCGAAGCCAATCTCACCTGGGCCGAAACCCTGCAGGCGGACAACAAGATCGTCGCTGGCGAGTGGTGGCGGGAAGGCGATGGCGGCGGCCCGCGCGTATCGGTGGAGATCGAGCTTGCCGAAGCGCTGAAACTGAAAATCGGCGACGAGCTGACCTATGACGTCGCGGGCGAGACCCTCGTGGCGCGAGTGAGCAGCTTCCGCGAAGTGCAGTGGGATTCGTTCCGGCCCAACTTTTTCATGGTGTTTTCGCCGGGCACGTTGAACGACAGCACCGGCACGTACATCACCAGCGTGTACATCGCTCGCGAGCAGCGGCCGTTGATGCTCGGCTTCGTGCGCAAGTTTCCGGAGGTGACGGCGATCGATCTGGAAGCGATTCTCACCCAGGTCCGCGGCGTGATGGATAAGGCGTCGCTCGCCGTCCAGTATGTCTTCGGCTTCACGCTGCTCGCGGGCATCACGGTTTTGCTTGCCGCCATCCAGTCGACTCGCGATGAGCGGCGCTATGAAAGCGCGATGCTGCGAACGTTAGGTGCAAGTCGGCGCGTGGTGCTGCAAGGAGTTGCGGCTGAATTCACCACGCTCGGAGTGCTCTCCGGCACGCTGGCCGCGATGGGCGCGACGGCGGCAGGATATTTCCTCGCGACACGCGTATTCAATCTCGAATATACGTTCGATATCACCGTGTGGGCGGTCGGCCTGGTGGCAGGCGCCGTGCTCGTGGGCCTGAGCGGTACACTGGCGACGCGCTCGGTGGTGAATCATCCGCCGATCGCGACGCTGCGAGGTGGATAGCTACCGCAGGCCCAGCATCATCCAGCCGTACTCGTCGATCTGGCCGCGCCAGTTGTAGGCGTCGACCTTGACCAGGTAATCGCCGGGGCCGAACGCCGACGAATTCAGGCTGAAGCGCAGCTGCTTGTTCGAGTCGCGCGCCAGACGCCTGATCTGCATCACGCGCACGCCGTCGGTCTTGTCGACCGTGATCTGAAACTGCGTCATCTTGCCTTCCGAGACATCGACGGTGATGTCCAGCAGCTGCGGCGGCTTGAGCCAGCCGAGCGCCACGGTGGGCTGATCGGGTTTGGTCTTCGCCAGTTGAATGCGATATTTCTGGATGCTCCCGGGCGCCTGCATCTGCGTCGCCGTGAGCTCTTTCTTCGCGCCCTGGAGTTGCTCGGACAGCGAGCCCGCTCTGAGCGCGTAAAGAATAGCCGCGCCCGCTGCGACCAACACCGTAGCGACCAAACCAATCAAAACAACGCGGCTCGCGCCGCTACTCGCCGCGCTCCGGCGCATTTCTTCGCGCGCTTCGTCAGGATCGAAACCGTCCTCGGCGGCGTCCATCGCCGCGCGCGAGGCGCCGGAAGGAAGAGCGGCGAACTCACCATCGTCAGTGCTACGTCGTGCCAGACGCGCCTTGATGGGCGCCGGAATCGGCAGGCTGCTCAGGAACTGCGGATTGTCCAAACAGAACTGTTCGAACTCGCGCGCTTCGCGCACCACCAGGTCGCCGGAGAGATAGCGATCGACGATGTGTTCGTTTTCGATGTATTTGCGATCCATCCGCGCCGCCTGTTGCCATAACGCGGCTGGAGGTTAACAAAAAGGTGTCCTCAAAAAATTCGCGGTGGTCCGCAAAATTCGACGCGAGTGCGACGGACCGCACACTTTCGGGGAAATGACCGGAGGCCACGCATGGGAATTCCGCGCACCCGCTGCGCGGGTTTTCTAGGAAACGCTCAGCGGCTGGCCGCTTCAGCCTCTTCTGCTACGCACTTCGGGCACTTGGGCCAGTAGCGTTTGGCGATGTGATCGAGGGTCCAGCGATTGCCCTCGGCGAAGAATTTGCTCATGGCCTGCGATTGCGGCGTGTCTGTGTAACCGAGGCCGACGATGCGCACCTGCGTCATGTTGTCACCGGCCGGGTTCATATAAATCACGGTCCAGGTGCCCGCGGCCGCTTCTTTGTGGGGAAAGCTCGCCGGCGCCTGTTTGATACGAATCGCGAGCATGCGCTCGGGCTCGTACGCGAGAATTTCGTTGACGATGGTCTCGGCATCGCCGAGCTGCCCCTGAGGATTGTAATGAGAGCGGATCGAACCGCCGATTTTGAGCTCGACCTCGGCGTGCGCGGCGCCGGTGAGTTTGAAACCTTCGGCGGTGGTGAAGATCCGCCAGACCTCGGCCGTGGTCGTGTTGATAAATCCCTCCGTGACCTGCGGCTCGGCCGCCATGGCCGGGCCAGTCAACAGAGCCAAAAAGCCTAAGACCACGCCAATCAGCGCCCTGGTCAACGCAGTGGCGAGACTATTGAGGGGTTGTATGCACATGTCACGCCTCGGGAACCGTGGGTTATCGTTCATCATTCTTGCAGACCTCTGGCCGATACTGCGATCCTTGGACCGCTGGTGTAATGCGGAACAAATGTCGCTGGATCCTGTTCGCATGGCCAGCCGCGGCACGCACAAATAGTACCCAGCCTCATATTACTCAGACGGGACCTCGACTGGCGGTTGCTTTCGCATGATTCTCACCCTGGAAGTGACGGGGCCGCAGGCACAGGAGATGGGCGCCGGTCACCGCAAGGTATTCAAGGCCATTGGCGGCACCATCGGCCGCCTGCCGGACAACGACTGGGTGTTTCCGGACCCGTATGTGTCCGGCCGCCATGCATTGATCCGTTACGTCAGCGGCAAGTTTTTCGTCGAAGACACCAGCACCAACGGCGTATTCATCAACTCGCCGGAGAAACGCCTCGGGCGCGGCCAGCCGCAACAACTGCACGACGGCGATCTTTTGTATATCGACGCTTACAAGATCAACGTGTCGATTCAGAGCGATCCCGCGGTCGAGGCGCGCAATGATCCGTTCTCGGCGTTGAAGAACGGCAGTCCGAAGGCAGCCTCGCCGGTGCCGCCGTCGCGCCGCGCGCCCACTCCGCCGCCGGTGCCGATCGAAGACAAAACGGCCAGCATGTTCGCGAACCGCAACGGCACCATCGCCGTCGATCTGGATCACGACGAGGAGGAAGAGGAAGAAGAGGAGGAGCAGGAAGAGGACGGCAGCACGGAATGGTATGGCAACGGCGAGATCGCTGCCCCGAAACCGTCGTCCACCGAATCGTTGCCTCCTCAACGACCGCGGCTGGAGATCGCCAAACCGGTTGTAGCCAGGCCGTCTCGGCCGCAGCCGCCGGAACCTCGTCGCCAGCCGCCGCCTTCCCCGAAATCCACTGTGGGTTCGGGCAACGACTCGCAGCTGCAGGCGCTGCTCGACGCCGCGGGCATCGAAGGCCTCGACCCGTCGACCGAAGCCGCCGAAACCCTGGGCGAAATGTTACGGGTCGCGCTGAGCGGAATCATGGAAGTCCTGCGCGCACGCGAGCGCATGAAAGATGACTTGCGGATGCGTGGCACGACATTCAAAGCCGCTGACAATAATCCGCTGAAATTCTCCGCCAACGTCGACGATGCGTTTCACAACCTGCTGGTTAAGCAAAATCCGGCTTATCTGAAACCGGTGGACGCGTTCGATGCGGCGTTCCATGATGTGCGCAATCATCAGGGCGCGTTTCTCGCCGCCATGCGGCTGGCGTTCGAATCGACGCTGTCACAATTCGACCCGCAGCGCCTGCAGGAAGAATTCGACCGGCAGATGAAAGGCTCGATCCGTGGCGTGCCGGCCAAGCTGCGGTACTGGGATTTGTACCGCGACAAATACGGCGAATTGATTAAAGATGCCGAAGCTGCATTTCGTACCTTGTTCGGCGACGCCTTTGCGCGCGCCTACGAGGAGCATCTCGAACGGCTCGAGCGTTCGGGCCGCCCAGGACAGTGATACTCATGGAAGACACTTTGGTCGAAGAAGACATTCATCCGGTCTATGTATCGGCGGGCATCAGCGACGTCGGCCGCCTGCGACCCTCCAACCAGGACGCGTTCGTCGAACACAACCCAGTTGGTGTGTGGGCGGTGGCCGATGGCATGGGCGGCTATCGCGATGGCGACGTGGCCAGTCGCATGGTCTGCGAGGGACTGGAAGGGCTGAGCGGCGAGGGCTCGCTCGAGGCTGCGGTCGAGGTGCTGCGTCAACGCATGGGCGATGTGAATCGCCGGTTGTATGAAGCGTCGGTGCGGCGGATCAATCCTGTCGTCAGCGGCAGCACCGTTGCGCTGATGCTCGTGCGGCGTACGTCGCTGGCGGTGCTCTGGGCCGGTGACAGCCGCGTTTATCGCTGGCGCCAGAATCGGCTGATGCAGCTCACCACCGACCATACCTGGGCCGCCGAATTGAATTTGCAGCATGCCGATGAAGAGGCCGATCACGCCATCACTCGTGCAGTCGGCGGTGAGAGTACGCTGGCGCTGGATGTGCGGCGTGATCGCGTGCAACTCGGCGATCGTTATCTGCTGTGTTCCGACGGTCTGACTCGCGAACTCAGCGATACTCAGATCGCCGCGGCCATGTCCCTAGAGGACGTGAAATTGTGCGCGCAACAGCTGATCGACGCGACACTGCGCGCGGGCGCGCGTGACAATGTGACAGTCGTCATTGTCGAAGCGACTTGACAGGCATAAGGAAGCGCTGAGGTTTTCCTTCTCGCAGGCGACTTCCGATGAATCCGGCAGACGAAGACAAGACCAGGCAGCGCTCCGCCGCCGAAGTGGAAGCCACGATGCTTCGCTCCGCTACCGAAGTGCGCACGCTCGTTCGCACGGACGAGCCTGATGGAGAAACAAACGACGCGACCGCTGCCCGCACGCTCAAGGCCGGGCAGCCAGTTCATGATTCGGCATTTGCACCGACGCTGAAATCATCGCCTCTGGTTGCTGAGCAGGGCCCGTCGGGTCCGCTCGAGCCAGGCTCCGTCATCAAACAACGTTTCCTGCTCGAAGCCCTGCTGGGCAAAGGCGGCATGGGCCTGGTATTCAGCGCCATCGATCGTCGCAAGCAGGAAGCGCGCGATCCGAATCCTCATGTGGCGCTCAAGGTGTTGAACGCCGAGTTCGGGCGTCATCCGCAATCGTTCATTGCTCTCCAGCGCGAAGCACGCAAGGCGCGGACGCTCGCGCATCCAAACGGCGTGACCGTGTTCGACTTCGATCGTGACGGCGACACGGTCTACATGACCATGGAGCTGCTCAAGGGCCGCTCGCTCGATTCCATCGTGCGCGAAGCACGCGGCAAGGGAAATGAGCCCGACTTCGCGATGCCCATCATTCGCGGCGTCGCCGAAGGTCTGGCGTATGCGCATCGCAAGGGCATCGTGCATTCCGATCTCAAGCCCGGCAACGTATTCATTGCCGCCGACGGCACCACCAAGATTCTCGACTTCGGCATCGCGCGCGCCGTGCCGAGCTCAGTCACTGAAGAAACCAGGGACGAGTTCGACGCTGGCTCGCTCGGCGCTTACACCGAGGCCTACGCGACCGATGAAATGGTCGCAGGCATCGACCCGCATCCGGCCGATGATATGTATGCGCTCGGCATCATCGCGTACGAGCTGGTCACGGGCTTTCATCCCTATCAGCGACACAGCGCGCCGAATGCTCGCAAGCTCGGCATCAAGCCCGCGCCGCTGAAAGGTCTGAAGCGCAAGCAGGCGCGCGCGATCGAGAGCTGCCTGTCGTTCGAACGCAAGAACCGTCCGCAGGACGCCGCCGAATTTCTAAAAGCATTTCGTGGCGTCACCGCGTTACAGAAAGCAACGCTCGCTGCCAGCGCCGTGCTCGCTGTGACCGCAGGATATCTGTGGTATCAAAATTATCTCGAAACCAGCCCGGCGATTCCGTTTAGCGAGCTGCCCGCGGAGGTTCAGCAGCAGTTCCAGCAAGCGATCGAGGACGGCGACGTGGCGTGGGGTTTCTACCAGAACGAAGGGCTCGCCGCCGGCATCGACGATGCGCTGGCGGAATATTCCAAGGCGTACGAAATGCATCCTCGCAATCGCGAAGCTGTCGCACGATTGGAACGTGCGGCGGACGAGGTGCTGCGGCTGGTGGGAGACGACGCCGACAAGCGCCGCCAGGTGGCGGCCGACCTGCAGAAACACAGCGACTTCTTCAAGAAGTACGCACCGATCGTCGCAGCCGCCAAAGACTAGGCCCGCTTCACTATCTTTACGCGCGAAACTTCGCGCGAATCTCTCGGATCGCCCGGCTCGCATCCATCTCCAGCGCCTCGGAGATGGCGATGAACTCGATGACGTCGATGCGTCGCTCGCCTCCCTCGTACTTGGAAATGAAGCTCTGAGGCTTGCCGAGACGATCGGCCAGTTGCTGCTGCGTCATGCCCGCCTTCTCTCGGGCGGCGACCAGCAATTCCAGCAAGCGCACGTGGGCGGGTGAACGCAATGATTTCAAGACAGCGGCTCCATGGTGGGCGCCCGTGTCTATATTCCGGCTTCACGGATATCCCAACTTAGGATAATATTCTTGCCGTCACGTGGTAGCGCGAAGCCAACCCCGAGCCGACATGGGTAATCACCAGTGATGACGACGGAGCCGCTGGACTCGAAGAAGTTTGTGCATTTGGCGCCTGCCATTCGCAGCGAATTGCTGAAGCGTGTGCGCGCCGGTGTGTTGACGGTGGGCGAATCGCTGCACCAGGTGTTCGTGGAAATCTTCGGCACCGAGCGAACCCGCAACGAGCGCTTCCTGTTCCTGCTGTTCGCCGCGCCGATGGCGCGCAGGATTGCGATCGAGATGGCCAACGCCGGCGATCGTGTCGGCGCCACGGAGATCAGTGTCGCCGACCTGAAAATGTGGCTGGGGTGGCTGGACAGCATGGATCCGCTCTGCGCCCGCATGATCGACCTGCACTATTTCGCCGGCTTGAGCTTCAAGGAAACGGCCGCGATCCTGGGTCTGCCGCCGCAGGCCGTGATCCGCGATTTGCGCTTCGCCAAGGCCTGGCTGATGCTGCGGCTGAATTGAGCCGCCGGCCTTTGCGGCGTCTGATTTCGTGCATTCACGAAAATCTGCTGTAATCGCGACCTTTCCGGCGCCGGAGTGTTCCGCTCCCAGTCGCCAGGCCGTTGATTCCCCTGGATT
>JBEVKA010000255.1:0-8667 GCA_040509855.1 Steroidobacter sp. | reverse complement strand
CCTTCCGCGGCGGTCATCGCTCTACCGGTGAACAGCAACTCAGCGGCGCGGCCTTGACCGATCAAGCGCGGCAGAATCGCGCACGCGCCCATGTCACAACCTGCGAGGCCAACGCGTGTGAACAAGAACGCTGTCTTTGCCTCAGGCGTGGCAATGCGTAGATCCGATACCATGGCAATGATCGCTCCGGCACCCGCGCATATGCCGCTGACAGCCGAGATCACGACCTGCGGACAAGCACGAATCGCCTTAACCAAGTCGCCCGTCATGCGGGTGAACGTGAGCAGCTCCGGCATGCTCATGCGGGTCAGCGGCCCGATGATGTCGTGCACGTCGCCGCCTGACGAGAAATTACCGCCCGCGCCACCGATCACGATGGCGCGAATGTCACGGTCATAGACCAGGTCGCGAAACAGATCGCGCAGCTCGGCATAGGAATCGAACGTCAACGGGTTCTTGCGCTCGGGAACGTTGAGCGTCACATAGCCGACGCCACGGTCCACCCGCCACAAGAAATGCTCGGCCCGGTAGTCGGACAGGCTGCGTTGAGTGAATGACATGAGCCCCCGCGATCGATTACATGACTTCGCCGCCGGCGACGGCGATACTTTGGCCCGTCATGCTTTCCGTGCCCGGCAAGCATAACCACGCGACCACGTTCGCCACTTCTTCGGGACGCACCAGACGCCGTTGCGGATTGTTGGCGACCAGCGCAGCCAACGCGTCGCTCTCCGAGCGTCCGGTCTTGGCCTGAATGTTGTCGACGGCTTCGCGAACGATATCGGTGTCCGTGTAGCCGGGACATACCGCGTTGACGGTGATGTTTTTTCCCGCCACTTCCAGCGCCAGCGATCGAGTCAGGCCGATCACGCCGTGCTTGGATGCGCTGTACGCCGCGATGTATGGATAACCTTTCAACCCCGTCACGCTGGCGATGTTCACGATGCGTCCGAAATTCCGTTGCAGCATGGACGGCAACACTTGACGAATGCCGTTATAAGTCCCGGTGAGATTCACCGCCAGCATCGCATGCCACAGCGAGTCATCCATTTTATGGACTGGCGCGCTGGCTGCCTGACCTGCGTTGTTGACCAGAATGTCGATCGGGCCAAAGCGATCGACGGCACCTTGAATGGCGGCACGCATCTGCTCCATGACGCTGACGTCAGCGGCAACTGCATGTGTTCTTTCAGCGCCGAGATCAGTGGCAACAGCTGCGACTTTCGTGAGCTGGCGGCCCAGCAGCGTCACACGCGCACCTTCAGCAAGCAATCGCTGCACGATGGCGACGCCGATGCCTCGGCTCGCACCGGTGACCAAAGCGTGTTTGCCCGCCAACGGTTGTGTTTGTGCGCTCACACGGCACCGACCAGTTGCGCGGCACGCGCGAGATTTCGTTCGAGCTGACTCTTGCCCTGCAGATACGCTTTGGGCCAAGGCTGCTCGGTCCAATTCTGAGCGGCGGCGGCGTGCAGCGTCCAGGACGGATCCGCAAGATGCGGCCTCGCCAGCGCGCACAGATCGGCGCGACCGGCAGCGATGATCGAGTTCACATGATCCGCCTCATAGATGTTGCCGACCGCGATGGTCGCGATATCGACGCTATTACGCAGCAGGTCGGAGAACGGCGTTTGATACATACGACCGTACACCGGCTTTTGCCATGGCACGGTCTGGCCGGTGGACACATCGATGAGATCCGCACCGGCGGCACGCAACGCGCGAGCGAAGGTAACCAAATCTTCTTCGCGCAAACCTCCCGCCGCCCAGTCGCTCGCCGAGACGCGAACCGACATCGGCCTGCTCTCGGACCACACAGCTCGCACAGCTTTGAACACATCCAACGGAAAGCGCATGCGATTCTCGATGTCGCCGCCGAATTCATCGGTGCGCTGATTGGTCAGAGGCGACAGGAAGCTCGCCAGCAAGTAACCATGCGCCATGTGCAACTCCATCATGTCGAAGCCGGCTTGCGCGCCGAGCTGTGCTGCATACACAAACTGATGTGTGACTTCTTCGATATCCCGGCGCGTCATCGCACGCGGCGTCTGACTGATCCCTTCCAGGTACGGCAGCGGTGAAGCTGAAATCAGCTGCCAATTGCCGTCCGGCAACGGATGATCGGCGCGCTCCCAGCCCAGTTGGGTCGAACCCTTGCGACCCGAATGCCCGAGCTGCAAGCAGAACTTCGCGGCCGAATGCGCGTGAACGAAATCAACGATGCGCTTCCATGCATCGCGTTGCTCTTCATTCCACAGACCCGTGCAGCCCGGCGTGATGCGACCTGTCGGCGACACGCAAGTCATCTCGGTCACGACCAGTCCGGCGCCACCGGCAGCACGCGATCCGTAGTGCATCAGATGCCAATCGCCGGGCAGTCCATCGACTGCCAGATACTGCGCCATCGGCGAGACGACAACGCGATTGACGAGCTCCATGTCACGCAGTCGAAACGGTAGAAACATTGGCGGACGCGGACCGCTCACGCCAGCACGGCGGGCGAGATCTCGCTCAACGGTGTCGACGAAACTTTCGTCGCGCATGCGCAGATTGTCGTGACCGATACGCTGGCTTCCCGTGAGCAAGCTATACGCGAACTGCAGCGGTTCGAGATGCACATAGCGCGCGACGTTCTCGAACCACTCCATGCGATTGCGAGCGGCGCTCTGTAGCTTCAAGGCCTCCAGGCTGCGCTCGGCCTGATACGACGCGAGCCCTGCGGGAACATCGGTAGCATGCGCGACATGCTTCACCAGTGACGCTGCGTCTTCCATTGCCAGCTTGGTTCCCGAGCCGATGCCGAAGTGCGCGGTATGGGCCGCGTCACCGATCATCACGATGTTGCCGGTGTGCCAACGCTTGCACAGCACGCGATTGAAGTTGAGCCACGCCGAGCCGCGCAGGTGATTGCCATTGCTCATCAAGCCGTAGCCGCCGAGATAGCGGCCAAATAGCCGCTCGCAAAACGCAATGCTCTGCTGCGTATCGAAGCTATCGAGGCCATGCGCGCGCCAGGTCTCCTCGCGCGTCTCGACGATGACGGTCGAGAGCTCGTCGCTGAACTGGTAGGCGTGGATCTGAAACCAGCCATGCTCGGTCGGCTCGAAAGCGAACGTGAACGCCGGAAACCGTTGCTTGGTGCCGAGCCAGATATAACGACACTTGCGCACGTCGATGTCCGGCTCGAACACCGAGGAGAAGCGATTGCGAATGCGGCTGTTCACGCCGTCGGCAGCGACGATCAGGTCGGCGTCCGCGAACGACTCGAGGCTCGCCACCTCGTGCTGGAAGGTTTGTTTGACACCTAAACTATTCGCCCGCTGCTGCAGCTCGCTCAACAGCACCTTGCGCGAGATGCCGCAGAAGCCGTGGCCGCCGGAGCGCACGCGCTCACCCTTGAAATACACATCGATGTCGTCCCAATGATGAAAATTGCTGACGATGGCGTCGTGCGACTCGGGATCGGTGGCGCGAAATCCCTGCAGGGTCTGGTCGGAGAACACTACGCCCCAGCCGAAGGTATCGTCCGGGCGGTTGCGCTCGTGGACCTCGACGTCGGCGCCGGGCAATGCTTTCTTGAAAAGAATGGCGGCGTACAGGCCGGCTGGCCCGCCACCCAGACAGACGATGCGCTTCATGCGACCGCGCTCACGAACAGATGCGGCATACTATGGACCAGATATTTTAAGTGTCAATCTTCTGGAACCCGCGATGCCCAACTCCACCGCGACACGCCGCGCCTTCACCGAGAAACTCGGTGGCGCTCCTCACAGCAAGAGCTCGCTGCGATTGTGGCTGCGCCTGCTCAGCTGCTCGATGATTATCGAGCGCCGTATCCGCGTCCGTTTGGAAGAGGATTTTCAAACCACACTGCCGCGCTTCGATGTCATGGCTGCGCTAGAGCGCGAGCCGGACGGGCTCACCATGAGTCAGCTGTCCGCAGCGCTGTTGGTTTCCAACGGCAATGTCACCGGTATCGTCAATCGGTTGATCGAGGAGCTGCTGGTGGTGCGCACCGTGGAATCCGGCGATCGGCGCATCGCCACCGTGCGCCTCACTCGCAAAGGTCGCGAGACTTTTCAACGCATGGCCCGCAGCCATGAGAAATGGGTCGACAAGATGTTCGCTGGGGTCAGCGACGCGCAAATGGCGCAATTGATGAAGCTGCTGGCCGGTGTGCGCCATTCGATCGACGCGCACGTCGATTGAAACGGGGCCGATTGAAAATAATCACTCCATCGACACTGCCGGCCGGTCGCCGAAACGCACCATGCGACGCCGACTCTGACTGGACGCCGCCGACGAATCTAGGAGGGGTCTGCCCTTGAGCTACGATGGCCACTGCGCTCCGAACCACCTCCAATAGGGTTCCATTCAGCATCATGTTTCGCGATTTCCTCCTCGCCGCCGCACTCGTCTGTGCATCCCTGCCCGCCGCGTGGGCCGATCAACCGGCACCGAAGAACGCGCTCGCCGAGTACATAGCCCGCCCCGATGCCAACTTCGGCTGGCGCGAAGTGGCGACCGGAAACCTTGCCGGCGCCGAGTTCGCCGAATACCTGCTGACCTCGCAGACCTGGCGAGGCGTCGCCTGGAAACACCAGCTGTTCGTGTTGCGCCCGACGAAGATTCGCGACCCCAAGCACGCGCTGCTGTTCATTCACGGCGGACGCTGGAAGGCGGAGTACGAAGGCGATCGCAAAGACGTGGATCCGCCGGCCGAAGCGATGTTGTTCGTACGCCTGGCCGAGACGATCGGCGCTCCAGTGGCGATCCTGCGTCAGGTGCCGTTTCAGCCCATGTTCGATCGTCGCGAGGACGCGCTGATCGCCTACACGTTCGAGCAGTATCTGCGCACCGGCGAGAGCGATTGGCCGCTGTTGCTGCCGATGACCAAAAGCGCCGTGCGTGCGATGGATGCTCTGCAAAGCATCGTGAAAACCAAATGGGGCGCATCGGTCGAGTCTTTCACCGTCGCCGGTGCTTCCAAGCGCGGCTGGACCACATGGCTCACCGCGGCCACGGACAAGCGTGTGATGGCTGCCGCACCGATGGTGATCGACGTGCTGAACATGCAAGTGCAAATGGAACATCAGCGCGCCACGTGGGGCGAGTTCTCGGACGAGATTCGCGACTACTCGCAGCTCGACCTGCAGTCGCAGCTCAAGACGCCGCGGGGCCAGCAGCTGATGTCGATCGTCGATCCTTACAGCTATCGCAAACAGCTGACGCTGCCCAAGCTGATTCTCCTGAGCACCAACGATCGTTACTGGCCGCTGGATGCGCTCAAGTTTTATTACCCCGAGCTGCCCGGTCCCAAGCACGTTCTCTATGTGCCCAATCAGGGCCATGGATTGAACGATCCCGAACGTGTGCTGACGGGTTTGACCGCGATCCATCGTTACGCCGCGATGGGCAAGACATTGCCAACCGCGACCTGGTCGTTCGGCACGACGGCGGACAAACTCACCATCCAGGTCAAACCCGATCGCCTCGTTCAACGCGTGCTCGTGTGGAGCGCGCAAAGACCGACGCGCGACTTTCGTGACGCGTATTGGTCATCGCAGGAGTGCGCGAAGACGGACGACGGCTACACGTGCGCGGCGGATCGCGCCAAGAACGTCTACTCAGCGGCGTTCGCCGAGACTTCGTACAAAGACGAAGGCGCGCCGGCCTTTTCCACCACGACGACGGTGTGCATCACCGCCCCGAACGCGGCCGACACCAAAGGCTGCTGATCGGCCGGCGATCTCGCCGTTAACTCGTATCGCCTGGAATATATCCATGGTCGTCCCGGAGCGGGAACGCACCATTGACTAAGTAAAGCAATTTGTCTTATTAATCGATCCCAAGACTGGAAGCGGCGCGGCCCGATCGTGGTTCGGGCGCGACGCATGACCGATACAACGGACCTGGAATCGGGGGATCGAAGCATGCGCGCAGCAGTAGCGTTCGCGTCGAGTGCTCTAGTCATTTCAAGCATGGCCCTGCTGAGCGCGACCACCCGCGCGGCCGAAGTCGAAGAAGTCATTGTCACAGGCGTGCGTGCGGCCCAGGAAGCTGCGATCGAAGTGAAGCGCGAGGCTTCGCAGATCGTGGACTCGATTTCGGCCGAAGACATCGGCCGCCTGCCCGACGTCACCATCAGCGATTCGTTGCAACGCGTGCCTGGCGTGCAGATCCGCCGCTCGGCGGGCGAAGGCTCGCTGGTCAACATTCGCGGCATGCCGCAAGTCCTGGTGACGATGAATGGCGAGCAGTATCTGAGCGCCGGCGGCGGTGACGAATGGGGCCAGCCCAACATCGGTCGCGCCCAACCCGACTTCGTCGATATCCCACCCACTCTGTTCAGTGGCGTGGACATCGTGAAGTCACAAACCGCCGCCAACCTGGAAGGCGGCATCTCGGGCACGATTTCTCTCAAAACGCGCCGCCCGTTCGATCTGCGCGAAGGCTTCACCGCGACGGCCTCGGCGGAAGGCAACTATGGCTCCGCGGTCGAAGAACTCAACACACTCACCTCCGCGCTGGTGGGCTATCGCAGCGAGCGCTGGGGCGCGCTGCTCGCTGCCTCCTACTCCGACTCCACACTGGAAAACAAGAATCCGCGCGTGTATTCCAATGGCGCGCAGAAATCCACGGAACAGAACGTGGGCTTCGACTTCAATGGCGACGGCGTGATCGGCGGCAACACCGACCCGAACAACGCGCAGCGCGAATATTTCTACAACTGGGTCGCGACCGAAATGGAGAATCGCAGCACCGATCGCGAGCGTATCGGTGCAACCGCGTCGTTCCAGTTTCAGGCTACCGACTCATTGCGCGCAACGGCGGATGTTTCGTTCACGGACCTGGACAACATCGACCGCTCGGTGGCAGTTCAGCTGCATACCAGCTGGGCGACCAATCAACTGCGTCCCGGCTCGATCGTCGACAGCAACGGTGTGCTCGAATACGGCGTGTTCCGCTATCCGCGATTCCAGACGCACGTCGTCTCGGCGCCCAGCGAATCGCGCGCGACCAATACGAATCTCGAACTCGAATACAATGCAGGCGGCCCGTTCACCGCGAATCTTCGTTGGGTACACGGCACCGCCGAGCGGACGTACGAGGAATCTCGCATCGATGCGGGCGTGACCAGCGGCGAGCCGATCCCGCGCGGCGCGGCGGGCAACTTCAGTCCGTTCAATCCCACCGGCATTCCTTATGTGGATGCGAGCATCGATTTTCGCGGCGATCATCCGGTCATCACTTTCGGCTCGGACGTGACCAACGTCGCCAACTGGCAAGTGAATTCCACCTGGGCACAAGGCAATCAAATCGACGCCGACCTGGATGCAATCTCGGCGAACGGGCTTTACAGCTTCGATTGGGCTGGCTTCAATGCGCTGGACTTCGGCCTGCGCCAGGGCGAACGTGACATCGAATACAACGCATACAGATATCTCGCACCGATCAGCCCCGCCGGCTCGTGCGCGACCGAGACGCAGCGTTTGTACTTCTTCAAGGACTCGGGCATTCGCGACTTCTGCACCGGCGCGACCAATGACGATCAGTACTCGGTCCTGCAGCCGATCACGTTCGCGGATCTGCATCGATACGTGCGCACGTTCAACGACTTCAGTCCCACCGGCGTGCGCGGCGTTGGTGCCGGCATTCCATCCATCGATCCACGAGTCATGGATGACGTGGTCGGGTTCCAGAACTCGCTGTATCCCGGCAATCAGCGTTACACCCATCCCGCCGATTCCTATCGAGTCGGCGAGACCACGCGCTCGGCGTTTCTGATGGGCAGCTTCAGGGGCGAGCTCGGCGTGCCCTTCAGCGGCAATCTCGGCATGCGTCTCGTCGAGACCGAGCTGCTGATTACTTCATTCCGCACCACCGGCACGCAGTTCATCGGCAATCCGGCGGAATGGAACGGCGTGCCGGTACGGCTCGGCGTGGATCGCACCGAGAACGACTATCGCGACTGGCTGCCATCGTTGAATGTGAGTTTCGACATCACCAGCGACATGAAGATTCGCGGCGCCTACAGCGAAACCGTGTCACGCCAGGACCTGCCCGATCTGGGCCGCGGCCTGGTGGTTTTCTACGCGTCGAACGGCAATCGCATTCCGTCGCTGCCGCCCGACTATCCGTTGTTTCTCAGCGGCCGCTCCGGCAATCCCAATCTCGAACCCTGGCGCTCCAAGAACTACAACGTTTCCTATGAGTGGTACTTCAGCGACGTGTCGCTGTTCAGCGCGACGCTGTTCCGCATGAACATCGAATCGTTCCTGCAAGGGACGACCGCGATCGAACCGCAACCGGATCCCGATGGCCAGGTGCGCCTTGGCGGACCGGTGGAGCGCATCGCCAACGGCAACGGCGGCTCGATCAAAGGGTTCGAGATCGGCTATCAGCAGGCGTTCGACTTCCTGCCCGGCTGGCTCGGCGGCCTGGGCACGAACTTGAACTACACCTATTCGGACGCGCAGACCGGCGGCACCGATATCGAAGGCGCCGCTTGAAGAGCCCCGCAGGGGCGGCGGTCGAACTGACCAACGGTGAGTTCAGCCTGCTGGTCGCGTTCCTGAGCTCGCCGCAGCGAACGCTCACGCGCGACCAGCTACTCGACCTCTCGCGCCTGCACAACGCCGAGGTGTACGACCGCTCCATCGATGT
>JBEVKA010000254.1:0-4107 GCA_040509855.1 Steroidobacter sp. | reverse complement strand
CGGCTCCGCAGGCGCGCAGCAGGCAGCGCCGACGCAAGGCGGGTTGCAGTCTTACGACGTCGAGCTGCTGATCTTCCGCAACCTGTCCGGGAAAGAGACGCAGGAGAGCTGGGGTATCGAAGCGAATGGCACCTCGCAAGGCCTGAGCATCACCGACGAGGACGGCACTATCGAAGCCCCTGCAGCTACCGCGCCGACGGCAACATTCCCTGCCCTGCCCGCCGCCAAGATGAAGCTCACCGCGCTCGAAGACACCATGCGACGCAGCCGTGCCTACCAGCCGCTCGCACACATCGGCTGGACACAGCCCGGCTTCGCGAGGAACGCGGCGAAATATCTTTCAGTGAACTCGCTGGCCCCAGGCGCAGCTGGCCTGCAGGGACAGATCGCGCTGTCGCGCGGCCGCTATCTGCATCTCACATTGGATTTGGTGTACGACTCGATGAATGCCGCCGGCGACACGCCGCAAAAATACGTGCTGCGCCAGACGCGCCGCATGCGAAGCAACGAGCGCCACTACATCGACAGTCCGAAGCTCGGCGTGATCGCGGTCATCACGCCAACGACCTAGGCTCTAGTCCGCTTCCCTGCTCACGACTCGATTCCGCCCCAGATCCTTGGCATCGCGCAGGGCCTTCAGCGTCATCTCATAAATCCGCTCCGGAGCGGCATCGTGCGGCGGGACCATCGAGACGACACCGGCGCTCGCAGTCACATAGCGCGACACTGTCGAGCGTGGGTGATGAATCGCGAGGTCACGCACGCGACCCAACACCGCTTCAGCAAGCTTCGCCGCCTGCGCCAGATCCAATCCGGTGGTCAGCGCCGCGATCTGATCTTCATCGAAACGTCCGCACAGGTCGCTGGCGCGACGGAAACAACCGGCGATCACGCGTGAGATGCGCTTGAGCGATTGATCCGCGCCCGGCTTGCCGAACGTGTCTTTATAGGTAGCGAAGCAATCGAGATCGAACACCAGGAAGCTCAGCCGCCGCGTCTCACGCTGCGCCAGCCCCCAGTCCCGCTTCACCAGTTCTTCGAAATACGTCCGTCGCAGCAGCCCGGTGAGCTTGTCGTCACGCAGGTAGGCCATCATGGTCTGCGTGCTCAGCGTCGGATCCGTCTTCTCCTTCGACTCACCCAGCCGCGCCGTGCCGCCGATCTCGCGATGGAAACTTGCGAAGTGCGTCACACCGCCGTTGCCGTCGCGCAAAGGCTGGATGTTCACCTCGTTCCAGAACATCGTGCCGTCACGCCGATAATTCCGCAGCGTGGTCTGGACCGAAACGCCGTCCTTGAGCGCGATGCGAATCTTGGCGAGGCCTTCCTGTTCATGATCGTCGCCCTGCAGGAAGCGCAGGTTGCGGCCACGGATGAAGCTGGCTTCGTAGCCAGTGAGCTTCTCCATGGCGGTGTTCACGTACAAAACGGGCCAGTCCGCGGCGCGGGCGTCGCAGATCGTCACCCCTTCCGGGGCAGCTTCGAACAAGCTCTGCAGCAACGAGGCATCGACGCTCATGTGTTATGAATCCAGGCGGAGATCGGGCCGCTCCATACAGCCTTTGACGGCTCCCTCGCACGCTTGCCAGTCCATCGAAGCGTGTAGCGCCTCTCGGGTCAATCCCGGCTTGCCGTGCAGACGGGCCATACGAACTTGACTTAAAGGATCTCCGCTCCCCCGCAAAGAATCGATGACCTGGAGCACACCTTGGCGATTGTTACAAAGCGAAAGCACATCGCAGCCCGCTTCCAGGGCTGCTTTGGCCCGGGCCGGCATGTCGCCGATGACGGCCGCGCCGGCCATCGACAGATCATCGGTGAAAATCGCGCCGCTGAATCCCAGGCGGTCGCGCAGTTCCTCACGCATCCAGAAGCGTGAAAATCCCGCCGGCCGGCCGTCGATCTCGGAAAACACCACATGCGCCGCCATGATGGAGGCCACGCCGTTGGCGATCAGCCGCCGGTAGGGCGCGATGTCCTCGTCCATGTCCACCAGCGGTCGGCGATCCACCGGCATGGCCACGTGCGAGTCCGGCGCCACGAAGCCGTGACCGGGGAAATGTTTGGCGGTCGCCTCCATTCCCGCCTCCCGCATGCCGCCCATGAACGCGATGGCCAGCTCGGCCACGATCCGTGGATCGCGATGAAAGGCACGGTCACCAATGACCGAGCTGACGCCGTAGTCCAAATCCACACACGGGGCGAAACTCATATCGACACCGATCGCCCGCAGCTCGGCGGCCATCAGCCAGCCGCACTGACGGGCCAGCAAACGTCCGGCGACCGGATCGAGGTCATATTCGCGGCCGATCAGCCGCATCGACGGCAGCACCGTGAAGCCTTTACGAAATCGCTGCACTCGCCCGCCTTCATGATCGACCGTCACCAGCAACGGCGGCGTGCGCACGGCGCGGATGTCGGCGACCAGCCGCTCCAGCTGCTCGATGCTCTCGAAGTTGCGCGTGAACAGGATCACCGCGCCGACCAGCGGATGCGCCATCAGCTCGCGGTCTTCCTCGGTCAGGGTCTTGCCCTGCACATCGATCATCAGCGGGCCTAGAGTCATAGGGGTGGCGGTTAGCGGTTGGCGGTTGGCGGTTAGTTCAGAATGTGTACGATTGGGGTTGCAGTGCCTTTCGGACCAACCGCTAATCACTTCTCAAACAATGCGATCGATTCGACGTGCGCGGTATGAGGAAACATATCCATCACGCCGGCCGAGCGCAGTTTATAACCATGCTCCTGCACGAGAATGCCGGCGTCGCGCGCGAGACTGCCCGGGTGGCAGGAAATGTACAACACCGTCTTTGCCCCCGACTTAGCGACCACCGGCAGCACTTCTTTAGCACCGGCGCGCGGCGGATCGAGTAACACCTTGTCGAATTTGCCGGCCCAGCTCGCCGCCGAGATGGACTCGTCGGCCAGATTGGCCGTGAAGAACTGCGCGTTGGCGAGCCCATTGCGTTCGGCATTGGCGCGGGCGCGAGCCACCAGGTTCGCTTCACCTTCGACGCCCACGACCTGCCCGGCGCGACGCGCCAGGGGCAGTGAGAAATTCCCCAGGCCGCAAAACAGATCCAGCACACGATCCTGAGCGCTCGGCGCCAGCATGGCCACGGCGCGCTCGATCATCTGCTGATTGAGTGGACCGTTCACCTGCACGAAGTCGGTCGGCTGGAATTGCAGCGTGACATCGAAGGCCGGCAAGCGATATTCGAGCGGCGCGCCGCCAGCTTCGATCGGCGCGATTGTTTCGTAGCCGCCCGGCTGCAGGAACATTTGTACCGAGTGCGTGCTAGCGAACTGGCGCAGCAGCTCATGATCCGCTTCGTTGAGCGGTTCGAGTACACGCACCACCAGCGCGATGGCGTTGTCCGCCACCGCCACTTCGATCTGTGGCACACGATTGCGAACACTCATCGCCGACAGTAATTCGGACAGCGGCAGGATCAGTTGATCGATCGGAGCCTGCAACACCTCACAACGTTTCAGGTCCGCGATGTACGGCGTGGCGCGCTCGCGGAACCCGACGACGGTGCGATTTTTCTTGGGCACCCAGCGCGCCGCCAAGCGCCCTCGTCGACGGTAGTTCCACACGCCCGACTGCAGCGGCGGCAATATTTCATCCGGCGTGACTTTGCCGATGCGAGCCAGCGCTTCGGTCAGCTGCCGTTGTTTGAATTCCAGCTGCCGTTCGCCGGAAAGATGCTGTAGCACACAGCCGCCACAGACGCCGAAATGCGCACAGCGCGGCTGGACGCGATCGGGCGACGGTTCGATGACTCGCAGCAACCGGCCTTCATCGAAGTTGCTGTTGCGCTTCAGGCGCTGCCATTCCACCACTTCGCCCGGCAGCGCGTCGTCGATGAATACCGTCTTGCCGTCGACGTGCGCGACGCCGCGGCCTTCATGAGATAAATCGGTGACGGTCGCCGTTTCAGGCTGGCGCGACGCTCGGCCGCGAGGCTGCGCACTCATGTCGGCAACTCCCATGCCGCGACGAACTCCTGGAAGTGAGCCTTCCCCTGCGCCTGGAGCACGTCGCGCACGCGAGCCACTTCGGCGTGATATTCGTCTCGTAACAACCGACCGCGCATCATTTCGAAA
>JBEVKA010000253.1:0-4722 GCA_040509855.1 Steroidobacter sp. | reverse complement strand
TGCGCAAATTTCCGCAAGAAATCAGGCAATTAAATTTTCCGTGCCGTCTTGGTGCCAGCAGCGCGCGACGTGAACGGCCACGCCGCGTGCCCCATCAATGAAATATTCCAACTCGCATCGCACCAGCGAAGAGCGCTAGCGCAGGCAAACTCGATAGTGATTGCACAGGAATGAGTAGCTCACCGGCTTCACATCCTCGAACGAGTCCCAGCCTTTGCTCTGGAACTGCTGTGCGAACGTTTGCACGCGCTTTTCATACGCGGCCAGGAGTTTTTGTTTGGAGGGCTCGTCCAGGAACGAAAATTTGAGCGAGTTGCGGCCCAGCTGCACCATTTCTTCCCACGACAGATTGAACTCCTTGACCGCCACGAAATATTCGTCGGTCAGGTTCGAGTCCCACATGCCGCGGTCGTCAGTGGACAGCGCGACCGGCACGCCGAGCCGCAGGTATTCTGGGAATGGATGCTTCGCGTAGGTGTCGACGTATTCCAGCAGCAGGTTGCTGATGAGGTTGATCTCCACCATGTACGGGCCATTGCGCATCGACACCAGGGTGTCCGGGTCGCTGATGAGGTTCACCCCGTGACCGATGCGCTTCGCGCCCAGCAGCAGCGTGTCGCGGATGTGGAAGTTGGGCTCGTCCACTTCGCCGGCGTGGATCGACAGGTTGATGTCCGGATACTTGTGGCGCAACTCACGCAACACCGGCAGGAAGCGCAGCGGATACCCTTTGTCGTTGTCCTCGCGGCCCACCATGTTGATGCCGACGTACAGGTCACGATACTTGTCGTTGATCGCGTAGAGCTGGCGCAGGCGATCTTCGGCGTCGGGCGTGAAGCGTAGTAGTGCGTTCTGGAAGCGCACGGTGACGCCGGTGGCGATGGCGTCTTTTGCGGCCAGGCGCGCACGGAAGATATTGGCGACTTCGTCCGTGGAGAATGGCGAGCCGTCCGGCTTCACGAAGCCTTCGAGCGGAATCTGAGTCTCCAGATACACCATGCCTTCCTTGCCGAAGGCTTCCATGTTCTTGTACAGGATGTCCGCGATCACGTAAGGGCTGGCGATGATCTCGGAGATGCGAAACCAGTGCGCCTGGAAGAATTCGTCGCGCCCTTCGAACTTCTGATCCAGCCGCATGCTGTTCAACCAGCCGGTCTTCTCGCGAGCGTCGAGGTCCTGCAGGCGCTTGTACTCGCCCTTCTCGCAGTCGCTGAGCTTCTGATAGTTCACGGCGCTCAGGTTCTTGAACATCAACAGATACGGCTGCACGCCGAACTCGTTGGTGCCGTAGTCCCGGCAGTTGTTGATGCGGACCTTGGCGTAGTAGGTGTAACCGAGCTTCTCCTGCGCCAGCGCGCTGTCCCACATCCACTCCGAAAGGATCGCCCCCTGCAGGTGGTTGTGCAGATCACCGCCTTTCGGCAACGCATAGAGAAACGTGTACAGCTGCTCCGGCGTGGCGGTGGCCTTCACCTGCTCGAACCAGGGCTCGGCGGCGTTTGCCACCAGCGGCAAAAGAAAGATCGCGAGGGCGAGTCGGAAACGCATGTTTGTTCTGGACCTGTGAATCTTTGGAGAAAAAAATCAACTCATGCCTGTCGCGCGAGCTGAGCGTCGCCTAGCGTCACCACTCCAATGCCTCGCAGAATCACTTGCGTCAGTGTCTGCGTCGCGCGCTCATAGTCAGCATCGGCCAGCGACTCGACGCCCAGTGAGGCGTTGATCTGGCACGCGAAGTCCGCGTAGTGCTGGGTCGAGCTCCACAGCAGGAAGATCAGGTGCGCCGGATCGAGCGGGGCGATCTTCCCCTGCTCCATCCAGGCACGGAACACCGCCGTGCGGCCCTTGAACCATTCGCGGTATTCATCGTTGAAATAGCCGACCAGATTCGGTGCGCCGTTGATGATCTCGATCGCGAAGATGCGCGAGGCCAGCGGGTACTCATGCGAGAACCGAATCTTGGCCGCGATATACGCCGGCAGCACCGCCGCCGGATCATCCTCGGGCTGCAGCTCGTTCAGCGTGCCGTCCCACAGCTCGATGATGCCGCTCAACACGGCGGCGTACAGTTCAATCTTGTTATTGAAGTAATAATGAATGTTCGCCTTGGGCAAACCGGCGCGACGGGCGATGTTGTTCACCGTCGCGCCCTTGTAGCCGTGACGCGCGAATTCCTCTTCGGCAGCCGACAGGATCAGCTGCTCGTTTTTCTGGCGAATCCGCCCCGCGACCTTCCGGCCGCGATGCGCGTCGATGCGAAACAACATACGTTGCTTGCTATTTGGGAATGGAGCCGGCCACGCCTTCGATGTACCAGTTGAACGCGGTCAGCTCATCCTGAGACATCGCCTTGCCCGCGGGCACTTTCAACACACCGGTGTTGTCCTTGAGCGGCCCCGTGAACGGCACCAGCGTGCCGGCCGCGATCGCTTGTTTCTTTTCCTCGAACAGCCTGGCGACATCCGGCGGCACGGCGGGATTGAGCCTGGTCAGCACGATGGCCTTTTCCTTCAAGCCCCAGCGCGTGACGCGGTTGCCGGCCCACGTGCCGGCGAGCGCCTTGTTCACCACGTCGGTGTAGTAGAGCGACCAGTCCTGAGTGTTGGCGGTGAGCTGCGCCTTCGGCCCGTACTTCTCCATGTCCGAATCCCAGCCGAACGCATACTTGCCCTTCTCCTGCGCCACTTGCATCGCCGCGGGTGAGTCGGTGTTCTGACTGAGCACATCCGCGCCCTGCGCGATCAACGTTTCAGCAGCCGCGCGCTCCTTGCCCGGGTCATACCAGGCATCCACCCAGATCACCTTGGTCTGTGCCTTGGGATTCACGCTGCGAGCACCGAGCGTGAACGCATTGATGTTGCGGATCACTTCTGGGATCGGATGTGAGCCGATGAAGCCGAGCGTGTTGCTCTTGGTCATTTTGCCGGCGAGCACGCCGAGCATGTACGCGCCTTCGTAGAAGCGCACCTCATACGCAGCCACATTAGCGGTGGTCTTGTA
Source organism: Steroidobacter sp. (assembly GCA_040509855.1). Lineage (GTDB taxonomy): Bacteria > Pseudomonadota > Gammaproteobacteria > Steroidobacterales > Steroidobacteraceae > Steroidobacter. The sequence continues at coordinate 1,722 of JBEVKA010000253.1, read as the reverse complement.
GCCGGTCGCGTGCTCGAAGCGCACTTTGGGAAACTGTTTGGCGACCTTGAGCGTCGACTCCATGAAGCCGAACGACGTAGTGAATATCAAGGAGTTGCCGCTCGCCGCCAGGCGCCGGATGACGCGCTCGGCGTCGGCGCCTTCGACCACGCTCTCGACGTAAGTAGTTTTGACCCGCGGACCGAAGGTCTTTTCCAGCGCCTTGCGGCCCAGGTCGTGCTGGTAGGTCCAGCCGCCATCGCCGATCGGCCCCACGTAGACGAACGCCACTTTCAGTGGCTCGGCCGCGAACGCGTCGCCGCGCGCGAGCAACGACAAAGCAAGGCCCAGGCACAACGAGGCAAGCAGGGAGCGCAAGCGGGGAGTCATCCGGGAAGTGGTCATCTGGATGCGAACCTGACGATCTGTTATTACCTGACTACATGGTCAAGACTACGACACGATTTTTGCATCGTACACAGCAACAATGATGATGACCGTAAAAAAATTCAGACGGCACGAACAGCGGCGACCTTCGTGCACCAAAACCTTCTTGCCGCGATTCCGGACGCACCAGCATGAATCGTTTTGGTGTGAAACGTCATGGGCAAGCTGACCTCGCATGTGCTGGACACGCACTCGGGCATACCCGCCAGCGGTGTTCGAATCGAGCTGCGTGAGATCACAGCCGCGGGCGCGCAACTGCTCGGTGTGTTCGTCACCGCCGAGAACGGTCGCTGCGCCGAGCCGCTGTTACAGGACGACAGCTTCAAACGAGGCCGCTACGAGCTGACGTTCCACGTGGCCGATTACTTCCGCAGCCGGAACGTCACATTGACCGATCCGGCGTTCGTCGAGGAAGCCGTCGTGCGCATCGGCATCTCTCATCCCGACCAGCACTACCACGTGCCGCTGCTGATTACCCCGTGGAGCTACTCCGTGTATCGGGGTGGATGACATGAAATCGCGCGCCACGGTTCGCTTCCTGCTCGACGATCAGCTCGTCGAGTTGAGCGACGTGCCGCCGACCATGACGGTATTGGAATACTTGCGTGACGTGCGCGGCCGAACGGGCACGAAGGAAGGCTGCGCCGAAGGCGACTGTGGCGCCTGCACCGTGGTTCTCGGTGAGTTGGCGAAGGACGGCACGCGCATCGACTATCGGGCCATCAATTCCTGTATTCGTTTCCTGCCGACGATCGATGGCAAAGCCTTGGTCACGGTGGAAAACCTTCACCAGTCGCGCAACGTTCTGCATCCCGTGCAGCAGGCGATGGTGGATCACCACGCCTCGCAGTGTGGGTTCTGTACGCCGGGCTTCGTGATGTCGCTGTTTGGTTTGTATTTGAACAACTCGGCGCCGCAGCGGGAGGACGTCGTCACCGCGCTGTCCGGCAACTTGTGTCGCTGCACGGGTTATCGACCCATCATCGATGCAGGCTGCGCGATGTCGAGTCATTCCCAGCCCGCTAAATGGAGCCGTGACGACGCGCAATCCGGTGCACGCGTCGAACGTCTGCGCGAGGCACAGTCGGATGCCGCTCTTGTTGTTTCCGGATATAGCGCGCCGACGACGATCGACGAGCTTGCCACGATGCTGGAAGCACAGCCTGACTCGCTGGTGCTGGCCGGCGGCACCGATGTCGGCTTGTGGGTGACCAAGCAGCTGCGCGACCTGCCGCCGATCGTTTACATCGGCGCGGTGGCAGAGCTGAAAGAAGTTCGCGAGCTGGAGGCATCGGT
>JBEVKA010000252.1:0-4462 GCA_040509855.1 Steroidobacter sp. | reverse complement strand
TCATCGGGCGGATCTTGATCTCGCCGTCGACGACCATCGGACGCTCCTGGATCTTGTGCATGCCGAGGATGGCAACCTGCGGAGGATTCAGGATCGGCGTCGACATCAGCGAGCCGAACACACCGCCGTTGGTGATGGTGAAGGTGCCACCGGTCAGCTCTTCGAGAGAGATCGAGCCGTCGCGCGCCTTCTTCGCGTATTCGCCGACCGCGATCTCCAGCTCGGCGAAGCTCAAGCCTTCGGCGTTACGAATGACCGGCACCATCAAGCCGCGCTCGGTGGAGACAGCGACGCCGAAGTCGTAGTACTCGTGGTAAACGACATCGTTGCCGTCGATGGACGCGTTGACCGCCGGGAACTTGCGCAGCGCCTCGATCGACGCCTTGATGAAGAACGAGCTGACGCCGAGCTTCACGCCGTGCACCTTCTCGAACTGGTCTTTATAGCGCGCGCGGATTTCGTTCACTGCCGTCAGATCGACTTCGTTGAACGTCGTCAGCATCGCGGCCGTCGACTGCGCCTGGATCAAACGCTCGGCGATACGAGCGCGCAGACGAGTCATCGGCACACGCTGTTCGTTGCGTGAACCCACCGCTGCCGGCAACTTCACCGCCGGAGCTTGTTTCGCAGCTGGAGCCTGCGCTGGAGCAGCCGGCTTGCTCGCACCAGACATGTGCTGAATCACGTCGCCTTTGCTGACGCGACCGTCGCGACCGCTGCCCGCGATCTGCGCGGCATCCAGCTTGTGTTCTTCAACCATGCGCTTGGCGGCGGGAGCGAGCTTGCCTCCCGATCCACCGGCCGCAGCCTGGGCGTCAGCGGCCGGAGCTTCCGCTTTCGCTTCGGTCTTAGCAGCCGGAGCAGCGGTGGCCGCGCCCTCGCCCGCTTCGAGAATCGCCAGCACCTGACCGCTGGTCACGGTCGCGCCGTTCTCGACTTTGATCTCTTTGATGACACCGGCCGACGGCGCGGGCACTTCCAGCACCACCTTGTCGGTTTCCAGGTCCACCAGATTCTCATCGCGGCCGACGGCCTCGCCCGGCTTCTTGTGCCAGGCGATCAGCGTCGCGTCGGAAACCGATTCGGGCAATTGCGGAACTTTGATTTCGATGCTCATCACTTCGATCCTGTTATTGACCCGCGATTACTTGTTCGCGGCCCTGAGGCGCGTGGTGTGCCGCAGGGAATCTTCGGTGCTGGTGGAGCGCAACGCTGCGTCGACCAGGCTCTGTTGTTGTTCCTGGTGCATTTGCGCGAGGCCCGTGGCGGGAGCAGCTGCCGGCGCGCGGCCTGCGTAAAGCAGCTGATGTTCCTTCGTCAGCGACTCCTGCAGTCGATGGCGGACCTGATACCAGGCGCCCTGATTCTGCGGCTCCTCCTGACACCAGACGATTTCCTTCGCGCCGGAATACTTCTTGATGATGGCCGCGTACTCCTCGGCCGGGAACGGATACAGCTGCTCGACGCGCACGATGGCGATGTTGTGCAAGCCGTCGCCACGACGTGAGTCGAGCAAGTCGAAATAAACTTTGCCCGAGCAGAACACCACGCGCGTGACCTTGGCCGGCTGGATGTCGTCGATCTCGTCGATGACGGTGCGGAACGAACCCTGGGTCAGATCTTCCAGCTGCGACACCGACAACTTATGACGCAGCAGGCTCTTGGGCGACATGATGATGAGCGGCTTGCGGAAGCCCTGCTTCATCTGCCGACGCAGCATATGGAACATCTGTGCCGGTGTCGAAGGCACGCACACCTGCATGTTCTGCTCGGCGCACAACTGCAGGAAACGTTCGAGACGCGCGGAAGAATGTTCCGGGCCCTGGCCTTCATAACCATGCGGCAGCATCAGCGTGACGCCGCACAGACGGCCCCACTTGGACTCACCCGAGCTGATGAACTGATCGATGATGACCTGCGCGCCGTTGGCGACGTCGCCGAACTGCGCTTCCCAGATGTTCAGGCAATTCGGCTCGGTGGTCGAATAGCCGTACTCGAAACCGAGCACCGCTTCTTCCGACAACAGCGAGTCGTACACATCGAAACGCGGCTGGCTCGGTGACAGGTGTCGCAGCGGAATGTAGCTGTCACCACTGTTCTGACAGTGCCACACGGCGTGGCGATGGAAGAACGTGCCGCGGCCGCTATCCTGACCGATCAGACGCACTTCATAACCTTCGGTGAGCAACGACGCGTACGCGAGGTTCTCGGCGAAGCCCCAGTCGAGCGGCATCTGACCGGCCGTCATCTTCTCGCGATCCTGCACGATCTTCGCGACCTGCCGGTGCAGCGTGAATTGCGACGGCAGCGTCGTCAGCTTCACCGCCAGCTCGCGCAACTGCTCGGGGCGCACGCCGGTCTTGGTCACTTCGGTGAAGTCGACGTTGTGATATTTGCTCCAGTCGACCGTGTGCTTGTTGCCGATCAGACCGAGCGACTGCTTGGCCTGCGACTTGCCCTCGTCCATTTCGCGGCGGTACTGATCGACCATCGCGTCGGCGTCGCTCATGGTCAGCACTTTTTCGGCGACCAGGCGTTCGGCGTAGATCTGACGCGGCGTCTTTTGCGCGCGGATCTTCTGATACATCATCGGCTGCGTCGCCGATGGCTCGTCGGACTCGTTGTGGCCGAGCCGGCGATAGCAGACCAGGTCGATGACCACGTCCTTGTGGAACGTCATGCGGTAATCGAGCGCCATGCGCGCGGCGAAGATCACCGCTTCCGGATCGTCGCCGTTCACGTGGAAGATCGGCGCTTCGATCATCTTCGCCACGTCGCTGCAGTAGAGCGTCGAGCGCGCATCCTGCGGATTGGAGATCGTGAAGCCCACCTGATTGTTGATAATCAAATGCACGCTGCCGCCGGTGTAGAAGCCGCGCGCTTGCGACATCTGCAATGTTTCCATCACCACGCCCTGGCCCGCGAAGGCGGCGTCGCCGTGGATCAGCAGCGGAATCACCTTGTCGCCCTTCGCATCGGAACGGCGCTGCTGACGAGCGCGCACCGAACCTTCGACCACCGGGTTTACCACTTCCAGGTGCGATGGATTGAACGCGAGCGCGACGTGCACGTTGCCGCCCGGCGTCTTGATGTCGGTGGAGAAGCCTTTGTGATATTTGACGTCGCCCGAGCCCTGCATGTGGTTGACGTCGTAGATGCCCTCGAATTCCGAGAACAGTTTTTGCGGCGACTTGCCGACCACGTTCACCAGCACGTTGAGCCGGCCGCGATGGGCCATGCCGATAATCATTTCCTCGACGCCGCGCGTGCCACCCTGCTGAATCAAGTCGTCGAGCAGCGGGATCAGCGCATCGCCGCCTTCCAGCGAGAAGCGCTTCTGCGCCGGAAACTTGGTCGCGAGATAACGTTCGAGACCTTCGGCAGCAGTGAGATGGCGCAGGAACGTCTTGCGCTCCTCGGCAGCGAAGCGGTGCTGCACGCGGCCCGCCTGGAAATGTTCCTGCAACCACAATCGCTCGCTCGAATTCGACACGTGTGCGAACTCGGCGCCGATGGTGCCGCAGTAGATCTGGCGAAGCTGCGCGACGATGTCCTTCAGCTTCATGCGCTTCGGAATCGCGTCGGTGCGGCTGCCGGTATAGAACTCGGTGTTGAGATCGGCGTCGCCCAAGCCGAAGTGCGACAGCTCGAGCACTTCGGGCACCGGACGGCGCATGAGGCCGAGCGGATCGATGTCCGCCATCAGGTGGCCGCGATTCGAATACACCTGCACGAGGCGCGACACGGCTCCTTGTTTCGCGAAGGCATCGTTCGATCCCGGCGAAGCCACCGCTGCCGGAGCCGCGCCAATCGAGTACGCACGCTTCGCAAGGGCATCTCGGATCGGGCCGTGCGCCACATCGGACGCGCCACCCGCTGCCTTCGCGAGCCCAGCGAAATAGTCGCGCCATTTCGGCTCGACCGACGCCGGATCAGCAAGGAACTGTTCGTAGAGGGATTCGATGTAAGGGGCGTTGCCAGCCCCGAGAGGCGTAGAGTCGAGCAAAGCTCGCAAAGAGTCGCTCATTGCGCTCGCAAGTTCCTGTTCGGACGGAGGAAGATTTGGCCCGTTCCGGGCGTATGCAACCGTTTAGAGGGGCGGTAGTGTAGCCGAACCATGCCGCGGTTGAGAAACCTCGCGCGTCGACCGCGAAAGGATTCACACCCTGCATCGACAAGTACCGACACGAACCCTATGCCGTCCCACAGCTCCATGATGGGGCATAGATGGGGTCGAACACGTAAATTTCAGGGTCTTTGCGGCCTCAACTCGCGGAATTTCGGTGCGCGGCTAGTGGGAATTGCGTGACCACGTCCCCCTCGCCAGGGGGCGGAATGATTCGGTTGGCCCCGACGACGGTGGCGCCCGGCGGGATGTCGCGAGTCACTACGGCGTTGGCGCCGATGATCGCCCCGTTGCCGACGCGCACGTCGCCGAGCACTCGCGCTCCCGCGCCGATCG
>JBEVKA010000251.1:0-4214 GCA_040509855.1 Steroidobacter sp. | reverse complement strand
CGCTCGGATCGTTCGGATCGGTGAGGTTGCCATTGACGTTCGGCAGGTAACGCACGCTCGGCGCCCCACCGCGCAAGTCATATTCGAACACGCCAGGCGCTCCGAATTCGACGAACGGCTGCGCGTCGGTGTTGCCTTCCGCGTCGGTGTAACCGACCTTGAAGTGCAAGGTCAGCGCTTCGCTCGGCTTCACATTGATATCGAAGTCGATGTTGCGCGTTTCAGCGGTCGCGAAACGTTTGATCGCGTCGTACACCACGCCGAAGCCGCAGGTGCCGCCATTCGAAGAAGTGACGCGGCCAGCAACGATGGTGTTGTCCTGGACCACGCGATTGGTCACCGCGCCGGTCGGCTGACACGCCGGTTGACCGCCTTCGCCCGCGAGCGCACGAGTGCCCCACGCGATGTAGTTCTGGTTCGTGTTGTCGGCTTCGAACTTCGAATACAAGCCGGTGATGTTCAGATCGACGACGTCGTTCGGACGGAACTGGAAGCCGAAGTTGCCGCCGGTACGAACGCGTTCCTGCTGGAACAGCGCCGAGCCGATCAACGACGGGAATAGCAGCGTGTTCGCGCTGGGATCGATGTCCTCGTAGCCGAGCACTTCGACGCCATCGCGACGGATATTGCGCTCCTGGTACAGCGCCGAGACCATGAAGCCCATGGTGCTGTCGGCGTCGTGCCAGCTGAAGAGGCCCGACAGCTGCGGATCGAACTCATCCGACAGCTCGGTGTACGCGCCCTGCGCCGAGAGATACGTCGCCATCGGCTTCAAGTCGAGCGGGTTGCGGGTGCCGACGTTGATGGTGCCGCCGATGCCGCCTTCTTCGAAGTCCGCCTGCGGCGATTTGAAAACCTCGACCTTGCCGATGACCTCGGCCGGCAGCATCAGATAATTGAAGCTGCGCGTGCTGTTCAATTGATCGAGAATGAACCAGTCCGCGGTCGCGAGGGCATGGCCATTGAGCAACGTGCGGGTGAGATTCGAGCCGGTGCCGCGCAGGTTGACGCGTTCGCCTTCGCCAAACTCGCGATTGATCACGATGCCGGGCACGCGTTGCAGGGCTTCCGCGAGATTCTTATCGGGAAACTTGCCGACGTCTTCCGCGGTGAGCGCATCGACGACGCCGACGGCTTCGCGCTTGGTCTCGAGCGATTCACGCAAGCTGGCGCGAATGCCGGTGACGACGACTTCTTCGATTTCGCTGCCACCCGCGCTGCTACCCTGGGTGGATTGGGCCTGCACGGGCGCTGCCTGCTTCAGCAATGCCAGCGCGACGGCCGCGCCGATCAAGGTCGTGCTTCGCTTACTCATATTGCTCCCTACCCCTGTTGTTTATGATCAGACCAATATGGGTCCAATATAGTACCAGTAACTATTAAATTCCAAGCCCCGCTAATACCATTCTTTTTTCATGCCCCATTTTCGTTGCATCGACAGTAGTTTATGCACCACGGCGGATCGATTAGCGCTCCCATTGGTATTGCATTGGTAATGTTTGGATGGCATCTTGAGGTCCGCGAACGAATCATTACCGGGCCGGGCCGTTCGAAGGAGAGGGGAATTGACGTCGCTGTCTGAGCATTTGCGGCCGCTCGATGAGGCCAGCACGCTGCCGCTGTATCAGCAGTTACAGCGCAAGCTGCGACTGGCGATCGAAAACCGCATCCTCGGTCCCGACGATGCCCTGCCGCCGGAGCGGGACCTGGCGGAAGAACTGACGGTGTCGCGCATCACGGTGCGCAAAGCCATCGACGGACTGGTCGAGGAAGGACTGCTGATTCGCAAACAAGGCTCGGGCACGTTCGTCAGCAACCGCGTCGAAAAGAATTTTTCCAAGCTGACTTCGTTCTCCGAAGACATGCGGGCTCGCGGCCGCAAGCCACGCAGCGTGTGGCTCAATCGCGCGGCGGGCACGGTGACGCCGGAGGAATCGTTGACGCTGCGATCCAGCCCCGGCACGCCGGTTTATCGCTTCCACCGCATTCGCTACGCGGACGACGCGCCCATGGCGCTGGAATATGCGACGGTGCTGGCGGATTGCCTGCCGTCGGTCGAGTCCGTGGAAACATCGTTGTACGAGGCGCGCGAACGCACCGGCAATCGCCCGGTGCGAGCCCTGCAGCGACTGCGTGCGGTGTTGCTCACTGGCGAGCAGGCAAACTTGCTGAAAGCGCAGGAACGCGACGCGGGTCTGCTGGTCGAGCGCGTAGGCTTTCTCAAGGACAGCCGCGCGGTCGAATTCTCACAATCGTTCTATCGTGGCGACATCTACGATTTCGTCGCCGAATTGAGCGCGTCGTCATGAGCACGGTGATGACCCAGAGCACGAACAGCCGGATGTTCAGCGAGGCCGCGCAGGCGTCCAGCGTGGTGCGCCATCAATTGGAATCAAATGCGGTCGTGGTGCGGCGGGTCGGCGCCATGCTGCGCGAGATGGATCCGCGAGCCGTCGTGACTTGCGCGCGGGGCAGTTCGGATCACGCCGCGACCTTCGCCAAATATTTGATCGAATCGCACACCAAGCTACTCACCACCTCGGCCGCGCCGTCGATGAGCTCACTCTACGACGCGCAGCCGGACATGCGCGGCGTGGTGTTTCTCGTGATTTCACAATCGGGCAAGAGCCCCGACCTGCTGTCCGCCGCGGAGAACGCCAAGCGTAACGGCGCCACGGTGATCGCACTGTGCAACACGCCGGATGCGCCGCTCACGCAACTCGCTCATCACACGATTCCGCTGGGCGCCGGCGCCGAGACCAGCGTTGCGGCGACCAAGTCATACATCGCATCGCTCAGCGCTATCGTGCACCTCACCGCGTGCTGGACGTCCGATAACACGCTGCTCGATGCACTGATCGGCGCGCCGACCCAGCTGCAACGCGCCTGGAATCTGGATTGGAGCCCGGCGCTGCCGGTGCTGGAACGGGCGACGAATTTGTTTGTTCTCGGTCGCGGCTATGGATTGGGCGTGGCGCAGGAAGCTGCGCTCAAGTTCAAGGAAACATGCGGCCTGCACGCGGAAGCGTTCAGCACTGCGGAAGTGAAACACGGGCCGATGGCACTCGTGGGTCGTGGCTTTCCTGTTCTCACGTTGTCGCAGAACGACGAGAGTCGCGGCGGCATCGAAAAACTCGCCGCCGAATTCGTTACCCGCGGCGCGGACGTGTTGCTCGCGGGTGCGAAAGCTTCCGGCGCGATCGAACTGCCAACCGTCGCGTCGCATCCGGTGATCGAACCCTTGCTCATGGTGCAAAGTTTTTATCGCATGGTCGCCGAGCTGGCGCCGGCACGCGGCTTCGATCCCGATCGACCCCCGCACCTCAACAAAGTGACCGAGACGCTGTGATGACATTGGCGCTGGTCAACGGCCGCCTGCTGCGCGACTCAGGGTGGACCGAGAATCAAGTCGTGCTGATCGAGGACGGCCACATCGCACGCATCGTCGCGCGCGATGAAACATGGAGCGCGACTCGGACCTACGATCTGGAAGGTCAAACGCTGCTGCCGGGATTCATCGATGTGCAGGTGAACGGCGGCGGCGGCGTATTGTTCAACGACGATCCGAGCGTCGCGTCGATTCGTGAGATCGGTCGCGCGCATCGTAACTTCGGCACCACAGGCTTCCTGCCAACGCTGATCAGTGACGACCTCGACGTTGTATCGCGCGCGGTCAAGGCTGCGTACGATGCGCTGGAAAGCGGCGTTCCCGGCGTGCTGGGCATTCACATCGAAGGACCGTTCCTGAATGAAGCGCGCAAAGGCGTGCACGACGAGACCAAGCTGCGCTGGCTCAACGAAGATGCGCTCGGGCTGCTCACCTCGCTCAAAGGTGGCAAGACGCTGGTCACACTCGCGCCCGAGCGGACCACGCCGCAGATCATTCGCAAGCTCAGCGATGCAGGCGTGATCGTCTCCGCCGGCCACACCAACGGCACGTACGATGAGATCCGCACGGCGCTCGATCACGGGCTGACCGGGTTCACGCATCTGTTCAACGCTATGTCTCAGCTCACCGGACGCGAGCCAGGCGCCGTCGGCGCGGCTCTGGATGACGATGGCAGCTGGTGCGGCATCATCCTCGACGGTCATCACGTGGATCCCGTCGTGTTGAGGATCGCCATGCGCAGCAAGCGGCGGGATCGCTTCATGCTCGTGACCGACGCGATGCCGACGGTGGGCGCGCCGAACAAGAGCTTCCGGCTGCAAGGCCG
>JBEVKA010000250.1:0-7504 GCA_040509855.1 Steroidobacter sp. | reverse complement strand
GTGGATAACTTTCGGCGGCGGTTGCGCGGACCCAGTCAGGCCGCGGCGCTGCTTGCGCATGTCGTGTTTTCAATGCGCTTTGCGACTTGATTTCTTCAAGGATTATCGGCGTCTGGAATCAGACTGACGTTGCGCATCAGGCGATTGAGCAGCAGCCGCGCCTTCTCCCAGTCGCGTTGCACGGTGCGCTCGGAAACATTCCACAACTCCGCGATGTCTCGAAACGACAGGCCGCAGAAGAATTTGAGGTCGACGCATTCAGCGAGTCGGGGATCGATGGCGGAGAGCGACTCCAGCGCGTCGCGCAGTTGCTCGAAGTCGGTGACGTCGTCCGCGTGCGAGTCGGGCTGGTCGGTGAGCGAGATGATCTGTAATTGTCCGCCGCGCTTCAACGCCTTGCGGCCGCGGAAGTAGTCGATCACGAGCCCACGCATGGCGCGCGCCGCGTAGGGCATGAAACTCTTGTGGTCCAGCTGCGCCTGTTCGCGACCGCTGATGTTGATGAACGTTTCATGCAACAGCGTCGTCGGGCTCAGGGTCGCGCCTGAATGGCGTCGCATCTCGCGTTCGGCCATGAGGTGCAACTCTTTGTAAAGGATGGCGAACAAACGCTCGCGCGCGCCTTGATCGCCGGCGTCCGCGGCGCGGACCAGCTCGGCATACTGGTTTTGTGACATCGGCAGGAGCTTCCCGTGGCGGCGCTTGATGCGGACCGAGATCCGTTCGAGTATTCATACAAACATCGCTGGTGCTGTAAATAGCCCGAGAGGGACTGCGAAATTCCAGTCAAAACGCACGTCGCTGGCAAGGAAGCGGCATGCTCTCGATCACTGATGCGAAGAACTGGGCGCGGTTGCAGCGTGCGTAGTGGCTCGCGCGGCTGGAGGAGACGTCGCCGCCAATCGCATCGGAGCTGCGCGAATTGTTGAATGAGCACGCGACGCTGGTCGCTTCGAAGGTCGCTACGCCATCAAGTTTCCCAAGCTGCATTTCGCCAGCATCGAAGCGCCGGCGCGCTTCCGACGCGACCTTTCTCGAGCAAGTGCTCACGACACGGCGGTTCGAGCGGTGAGAATTCTCAGTGCTACGGTCACAGATGACCACGCACTGACGCTGTGACTAGCATCAATCACGGCCAGCCTTCATGCGAATTTTAATTAATCTTCTGCAAACATTTGTCGCCATGTCATAGTTTCAAACTCATGTCGGAATGCGCTCCCGGTTTGCGACTTGATAGTTGAGCCCCAGGGAGTTCTTTCATCATGCCGACCCATGCGCGCCGACCCTCCATGTATTTGCCTTCAGCATTACTGCTGAGCCTGGAAGCAGCGCTGTTCCTGGGCGTTGCCATTTTCGCACTGGCGGTTCATACCGAGTTGCCGCCCGCAATCATATTGTTCATGGCCGCGACACACGCCATCACTGCGCTGGCGGCGATGTCGTCCATCAACCTGTACAGCTCGCGGCGGTCTTCCTTTCCTGGCCTGATGCTGCGAATCGGCCTGGCGTTGGGCATGGCCGCGTTCATATCGGCTCTGATCCAAAGTCTTACGCCCGCTGGTGGCCATGCGTTCGTCGCGGCAACGACGGTCATCACATTCCTTGCGAGCATGACCATCCGCGCGACGTTCGATTGCATCCGCGAGCCTGAGGCAGCGCCGCGACGCATTCTGGTGCTCGGCGCCGGTCACCGAGCCGCACAGATTGCTCGTTTGCGTCGTTATCCCTGGGATCGACAGTCGTTTGAGTTGTTGGGTTATGTCCCGGCTGCCAACGATCAAGCGAATGGAATCGCGGCCGAGCTGTGCGTGGATGTGCGCGAAGACTTGCTCGCGTATTGCAAGCGACAGAATGTCGAGGAAATCGTCATTGCGATGGACGATCGTCGCCAGGGCTTGTCGCGCGCCCGATTGAAGGAGTGCCGCGCCGCCGGCATCGGCATCATCCACCTGGGCGCGTTCCTGGAACGCGAAGTCGGTGGCATCCGGTACGACGCACTCGATTTGCGCGTCTTTGCCCGCAGGTTGCAAACCAGTCTCGCCGGCGCAAAATACCTGCAGGTCGTCACCGGAGGACGAAAGGATGCGCCTGGTCTCGATGCTGCTCGCGACGCTTGGGGTACTGGCGCTCGTGATCTGGGCGCGCCAGCGGATCGAGCGGCCTGAGCTGATCCTGGCCGGACAGGGTTCGCCGAGGATCGAGACCGAGCAGGAACGGTGGCAGTGGCAACGTGACTTCTATCTGAAGCTGTATCCGCGCCTCGGCGAGGTCCTGCAGATCGATGCCAAGACCGAGAGCAGCCTCTACGATTTGCTGGCCACGCAGGCGCTGAACGTGCGTGGTGGAGACGGCGCACCGGCAGATCTCCAGGACCAGGTTGCGACCGAAAAAGACCGGGAGCTGGAAAAACTCCTGGGCGAGCGCGCCTTTCAGCGCTTCGACGTGTATCGAAGCATGCCCGCCGCCGGCGACGTGAGCCGGCTCAATGCCACCTTCGAGGAGGCCGAGCGCATTCGGGGCGAAGCGCTCTGGCAGCTGGCCAAGACCATTCACGAGAATTCGATCTACGGCGTGGGGGAGCCTGCTACCTCGCCGTCGTATGAAACATTGGAGCCCGAAGTCGCGGGTTCTCCCCGCAGCCAGGCTTTAATCATGGTGGCCCAGCAGCAATATCACTTTCGCATGCAGGAGGGTTGGCGCAAGCGCATCGAAACCGAAGCCGCCAGCTTTCTAACGCCCACGCAGCTGGATGCGCTCAAACGTTCGCACGCCGAGACGTCCGCCAGCTTTCGTCGCAGTATGGAGAGCACGCGGAAAGAGGTCGGGCTGACGCCGACGATCCCCGATACGCCGGAAGAAACTCTGCTCGGCATCATTCGCCGACGCATGCCGGTCGAAGGTGAGATCGTGACCAAATTCACCGTGACCGTGAACGATGAACCGGTGCACATCGAGCGCGCCGTTCCCAATCGCCAGCGGTTTGGCTTCCAGGCCGGCAGTGGGCTGTGGATCGAGGCCATTCCCACGCTTTACCAGGACGGCTGGTTCGAGTTGTTACTGGCCTATTTCGAAACGAGGCGCGGCAAGCTGCGGCAACTGGATCAGTGGGTCGTCATCGGCAGTCCGACTCGCGAGCCAAACGGTGCGCCCAGCGCTCCTCATGATGCGGGCACGGACACACAGTGGCGAGGGCGAATCGAATACAAGATTCGCCCGACGGGCATTACCGCGAGCGCTGTCGAGCGACGCTGATCGAGCGTCGTCCCAGCGCCAGTAGCATCAATCCCAGCAACGACCACATTCCTAGCGCGCCGCCGCCACTTTCCCGCGACGACGTATCGCCAACGCCGCTGCTCGGCGGCGGCGAATTCACACGCGTATCGCGAGCTTGATCTTCCAGCGGAATGCGTGACAGTTCCGCTCGCTCGCTGCCGGCCGATGCGACCAGCGCGCCGGTGGCGGCGTCGTGCAAATCGATCTGCACGTCGTAGTACGCCGTCGGATAACCGTTGATCCAATCGGCGGTCAGGCTATAGACATCCGCCGTGCCGCTGGAGTCGACCAGGAAATCTTCCGAGATGTGTTCCTCGATCCAGTCGCCACCCTGCGGGCGCACCCAGAATCTCGCGTACACGTAGCTGCCGTCGAAGTCGGCGTCCGGATCGAAGCTGATGCGGAATCGTGAGAAGTGGTCGTCGCCGTCGGAATCGATGAGCAGCGTGGTGCTCACATTGCCGATGCCGTAGCCGGCCAGCTCGATCGGTACGTCGAGGCCGGTTTCTTCCAGCGGCAGGTCGCGCAACGCGCCGGTGTCGTCCGGGCCCAGCGTCGCGACGATGCCGCTGAAGCCGGATTCGTAGAGATCGATGAGGATGTCGTATTCGCTGGTCGGGAAGCCGTCCTCCAGCGTCGTGGTCACGAAGTAATCGTCATCGCCGGACTGGCCGTAGATCCAGAAATCATCGGTGGTGCGATAGAGCTGCCAGTCCCGATCGCCGACGCGGCGAATGTACAGGCGCGCATAGACGAGCGCGTCTCCCACTTGAGAGTCGGCGTCGAAGCGAATGCGGAACTCGCTGTGATAGCCGTCCTGATCGCGGTCCATGCGCAGCGAGGCGTTGGCATCGTAGAGATAGAAGTAACTCGAACGACTCGACAGCGCCTGCGACAACGGGCGAGCGACTTTGCCCTGCGTAGCTTTGGAATTGCTGTGCGCCTTGCTGGATTTGGTGTTGCTCGACGTTTCAGCCTCGGTGCGCGTGTAGTTCGCGACACGGTCTTGTTCGAGCTTGGGCGGAGCCGCGCCGGACACTCGCCCCTCGCTGGCGGTTGCGGGTTGAATGGCCATCGCCACGCAGAACGCCAGGAGGCTCACGGCGCTGATAAATTTCATGGCGGGTTTCATGGCTGTCCCCAAACTCATTAACGAGTGGGAGCCATCTCAGCGCGGCGGCACTTAATGAACGATGAATGCTCTTGTTCAGGGAGCAGTCAGGTTCACGCCGGCGAGTTGAACCAGTCAACGACGTAACGTTTTGCCGACCGGCAGGCTTCGCTGACGCTCGCGCCGTGAGCCAGCGATGCCGCGGTGGCAGATGCGAATGCGCAGCCGGTGCCACGTCTACGCGCGGCGGAGCGCGGTGAGGCCAGGATCAACGATTCGCCATCGCCCCACACCAGCACGTCGACGGCTTCCTCGCTCCGAACGTGTCCGCCCTTGAGCAATACCGCGCGAGGGCCCATTCGTAACAAGCGTTGCGCCTGTTCGAGCATGGTCGCGACATCGGTGGCTGGCGCTTCGTCGAGCAATGTCGCGGCCTCTGGAATGTTTGGCGTAAATAACGCAGCTCGCGGCAGCAGCAGCTGTCGCATCGACTCTATCCCCACACTATCGAGCAACACGCCGCCGGACGAAGCAGCGAGCACTGGGTCGATCACGATCGGCGGCGCGGGTTCGAACAGGCTGGCGGCGACGGCTGTCACCGTCGTTGCCGTTCCAAGCATGCCGATCTTGATGGCGTGAATGTTTCGTGTCGCGAAGGCGGCGGAAATCTGATCTCGGATCGAAGCAGCAGGGATGTGATGAACACTACCGGTGCGTGAGTTTGTTTGTGCGGTGACGGCTGTGACTGCGCACAGCGCATCGACGCCACAGTGCGCCAGCACGCGAATGTCACGAGCGATACCTGCGCCGCCGCTGGAGTCCGAGCCGGCGATCACGAGAACGGCCTTGGGTTCGGTCACAGTGCGGCCTTGGTCTTCAGGGAGACGCTGCGTTCGACGATCTCGATCCATTCAAGTGTGCGTCGCTCGGGATCGGCGTTGCGCACGATGTCAGTGACGACGGCTGCGCTATCGGCACCTGCAGCGAACACGGCAGGTACTCGCTCGACAGTCAGTCCACCGATCGCGACCAGCGGCACCTTGCCGATGCGGCGTTTCCATTCAGCGATTCGCTCCAATCCCTGCGGCGCCCACGGCATTTGTTTGAGCAGCGTCGGATAAATCGGGCCGAGCGCGACGTAGTCGGGCTGTAAGGACAATGCTCGCTCCAACTCCGCATGATCGTGCGTGCTGATGCCGATTCTCACCGCCGAGCTGCGTAATGCGTTCATGTCGGCGGAGTCCAGATCGCCTTGGCCGAGGTGCACCAAGTCACAATCTTCTTCGAGCGCCAGCTGCCAGTAGTCATTGACGATGAGTTGTGAGCCAGTCCGCTCGCAAATTCTTTTCGCCGTCCGAATCTGTTGGCGCAGCAGGTCTGGCGTTTGATCTTTGATACGCAGCTGGATCAGTTTTGCGCCGACTCGCGTGAGTCGCTCGACCCACGCAGCGCTATCGACGATAGGATAGAAGGGCGCGATATTCATTCGAACACTGCTTTGCCAAAGATCGGCGTTGATGGTGCAGCCATATCGCGCGGCTCCATAGGGCCGGCGAGACACCCGTCATAGCCAGCTTGCACAGCTTTGCCGAACGCCGTCGCCATGCGCACCGGATCGCGCGCCAATGCAACGGATGTGTTTATCAGCACCGCATCGAACCCAAGCTCCATCGCCTGCGCTGCGTGCGAAGGCACGCCGATGCCGGCGTCAATCACTAACGGCACATGAGGAAAATGCGCTCGCAGCGCCTTCAAGCCGAACACGTTATTCAAGCCGCGTCCGGATCCGATCGGCGAGCCCCACGGCATCAGCACCTGACAGCCGGCATCGAGCAGCTTGCCCGCGACGACGAGGTCTTCGGTGGTGTATGGAAATACCTCGAAGCCATCCGCGATGAGCACTCGCGCGGCCTCGATGAGCCCGAAGACGTCGGGCTGCAACGTGTCGTCCTCACCGATGACTTCGAGTTTGATCCAGCGCGTGCCGAAGACTTCGCGCGCCATGTGCGCAGTGGTGATTGCTTCCTTGGCGGAGTGGCAACCCGCGGTGTTGGGCAGCACGCGCAGGCCAAGATCTCGAACCAGCTCGCTCACGATGGACCAGAATCCCTGGCCGGCACGTTCGCCCCCGGACTCACGTCGCAATGACACAGTCACGACCTGCGCACCGGACGCTTTGACCGACTCCGCCAGTATTGCGGGAGAGGGATAGCGAGCTGTGCCAAGCATGAGTCGCGATCGAAGCTCGACGCCATAGAAGCTCACATCAGCCTCCCTGCATCGGCGCCAGGACTTCGATGCGATCGCCTTCGCGAAGAGTCGCCTCAGTGCGTGCCGAAGATGGAACGACAGTGCCGTTCACCGCCGTCGCGAACACGCTTTCGCGATAACCCAGCTCCTGCAGCGCTGTGGCGAGCAAATCGGAACTCACGTCACGCCAGTCGCCGTTCACGAGCACTTTCATGCATCAGCTCCGGATAGTGTTGATGATCGAGCAGCACGCCAGCCACCCTGCGAGCCAGCGCGGGGGCAAGCAGGAAGCCATGCCGATACAAACCATTCACAGACAGCGCACCGTCGACGCGTTGAATTCGGGGCAAGTGGTCCGGAAATGCGGGGCGGACTTGAGTGCCGATCTCGACGATCTCTGCTTCCGCGAATGCCGGGTGCAGCGCGTACGCGGCGCTGAGCAGTTCGAGCATCGAGCGAGCGGTGATGCGGCTTGCATCGTCGCTCTCGATCATCGTTGCGCCGACTATGAACACGCCTTCGCCACGCGGCACCACATATAAAGGAATGCGAGGATGGAGCACTCGCACCGGGCGTGAAATGGAAACGTCCGGCGCGTGAAGGACGAGCATCTCGCCCTTCACACCACGCAAATCAGGAAGTGTCCTGCGTGCCGCTAGCCCGGTGCAGTCGATCACTTGTCGAGTGCCGTGCCGAACGGTGGAAACATCAGTGCCATAGCGGATGCGGCCGCCCATGTCTTCAAGCCTCTGCGCGAGCGCGGCCAACGCGGCTCTCGGATCGAGATGCGCCTCATCCGCGAAGAACAGCGCCTGCTCGAAACGACCGGCGAGATCGGGTTCGAGTTCGCCGATGTCGGAACGATTCAAC
>JBEVKA010000249.1:0-6568 GCA_040509855.1 Steroidobacter sp. | reverse complement strand
GTCAGCTGGGTTCGTTACATCGACGACTCGCTGCAGGCGATCGATCGCGTGACCCAATGGATTCCGTACGTCGGTCAATACGTCGATCTGGCCGAACAAATCTCGGCACAGGTTCGCGCATCCACCGAGCAGGCGGCACGGATCGCGGTACCGCTCATCGATGGCTGGAATGCGAACCTTCGCGCGGCTCAGGCCGAAGCGCAGGCCTCGCTCGCGCTTCGTAATCTCCAGAGCCTCATGGCGCAAACAGCGCGCACCTACCACGCTGATATCCACATCAATGATGACGGCGCGCTTGCACGGATGCCCGAGGAATTGCGGGCGCTGTTCCAAGCGCAGCTCGTCGCACAATTGGCGGCAGTGCCAACGTTCGTCCAGCGATATTCGGCGGGACGCGACGGCAATGCTCTGCAAGAGCTGACTGCCGCGAGCCTGCGTTCGAACGCCGATCTGCAGCGCTGGATTTCAGGCGAACGCGGCTGGCGTGAAAACTTGCTCGCGGCCCAGATCAGAAAGCGCGGCGTTACAACTCAGCCCTCGAACGGAGCGGACTGGCGAGCCGAAGATCAACTTCAATTCCGCACGCGTGGATTGTTTGGCTGGCGCAGCTGGCAACGCATCGGCGATCGCGTCAGCACCGCGAGCGCACGAGAATTCGACTCGAACTACGCAGGCGTGCCGGCCTATTACAACGTATCGGGACAGCCCTCGGACGCGTCGCTGCGGATCGCTGTGATTGCCACTAAAGATCAATCCGATGTCGCGACCGCAGACGTGCTCGGCATGACGAGTACAGCACATCCAATCGCAGTAGCCGCCGTCGCGCGCGTGGAATTTCGCCGGCCGAGCGGATCGGCTTTCGCGTCCATCGGCGAGCGCCGGCACGAGTACGCCAATCTGTTCAATCCGTTCTGGGAAGCGAAGCTCGCGCCCGTCACCTGGAGCTACTGACATGCTACGCAACCGAGGCAACGCATTGATCGAGACCATCGTCGCCCTACTGGCGCTATCGCCTCTCGTGGCGGGCGTCGTGCTGCTGGGGAAACAGCTCGATATCAAACACAAAACGTACGACGCACTTCGTTACTCCGTGTGGGAGCGCACCGTGTGGAGTGATGGCAAGCCGTCCAGCGACCTCACGTTGGAGGCAATGGATCGTTCCTTTGGCAATCCGCGTGCTGGTCTGTCGACAACGGACGAATTGCGCGCCGACGGCGTGTCGCGAAATCAACTCTGGATACAGGGTCGGCGACCGCTACTCACAGATCGACCCTTCGCCGGCAGCCACACCGACTCCGCTCCTCCAGAACGCTCTGGATATGCACTCGTGCCTGCGCTCGCGCATGGTGCTGGATCGATGGCCGCCGTCACCGAAGGTCTGCAGCTTCGCGATCTCGAACTCAATGATCGCGCCTTTGCCACAGCAAGGCTCACTGCAAGTGTCCGGCCTGTGTTCTCGGAGCAGTCACAGCCACTCACTCACGTCGCGGCAGGCGCGGTGCTCAGCGATGCGTGGTCTTCGCGCGATGAGCGTGAGTTTCGCGGCAAGACCGACAATCTCACTGTCGACGAGCTCATCGAAGCCTTGGAAATGCCCGGTCGTCCGCTTTCCATGCAGGCGCCTCGTAAAGGCGGCCCGTTGTACGGCGAAGGTCAATACAACTGGGATCCCGATCTGCAGCCGCGATCGAACGTGCTGCCTTCCGCCTACGTGGTCGAGCGGGAGGATGACTGAATCATGCGTCGCCCATTCATCACATTCGCTCTTCTCGCGACGCTCGTTACATCGGCGCACGCCAGCAGCTGGGCCCGATTAGCAGCGGCGTTGCCTGATCTGGGCGCGCCACCTCAGGGCACAACGCAATGGGTCGCGCGCAGCATGCGAATGAACGGATTGCCGATGACGCTGAAGGTGTTCGAGTCGCGTCTCACACCCGATGCCGTGCTGTCGCACTACGAATCACTGCTGCAGACGAGCGGTGCTCACGAATCGCGCCGTACGACGAACACGCCCTGGCAAGTGTTGATGCTCAGGTCGAAGAACAACTTCATCACGGTGCACGCACGCTCGGTGAGCCATGGCAGCGAAGGAACCATTCTCGTCAGCCCGACGCTCGATCCGTCGCTGCTCAGAATGCGCACTGAGTTTCCACGGCCGGCCAGCACTCGCGTCGTCAGTTTGCAGGAATACGACGATGAGGGCGCGCAGTCCGAGCACATCAGCCTGGCGAGCAACCGCTCGTCATTCACCGAGCTGCACGACTTTTCTCAGCTGCTGATTCGAGAAGGCTGGTCTGTCGTCGACACCAAGCCGACCGAGAGCGTACAGCGTGGCTACATCCTCGAAGTGCAGCGGCAAGCCGAGCACGCCCAGCTGCTGATCGTTCCTAACGCCGCGCAGCCGGCGACGACCGCCATCGCCATCACTTGGAAGAAATGATGCGTGGTCCGAAAACAAATGGCGGCTGGAGTTCTGCGGAGTACCTGGCAGTTCTCGCTGGCCTGATGGTGCTCTGGCGTGGCGCGGCGGAAGTACTGCGTCTACTGAACGAGTATCACGACGAGTTCACCTGGGCGCTGATGATTCCGTTCTGACGTTTTTACTGCTCAAGGACGAGCTATGAAAGGCATTGTTACTACCTTACTGATGATCGGTGGCGCGCTCGCGGCCGGCGGAGGCGCGGCGTACTTCGCCAAGGGCTACATCGCCGGTCAGGTTCAGAGCGAACGCGAACAGCTGCAGGCTCAATACAAACTCATCAGCGTCGTGGTCGCCAAGGCTGACCTGGCGCCGGGAGCAACGTTGTCTGCGCGCACCGTGGCTTTACGCGAAGTACCCAGAACATTTCTGCACGCCGAAGCCATCGCCGCTGAGGGATGGAACGATATCGCCGGCCGCGTTCTATCTCGTGCAGTTCGCAGCGGCGAAACAATTCTAACGTCTCATCTCGCACAAGGCGCTGGTGCGGGCTTCTCCGCGCAGCTGCCCGAAGGCATGCGAGCACTCACGTTTCCTGTGAACGAGGAAGCTTCGATTGCGGGAATGCTCGCGCCGGGCGATCGCATCGACATCCTGTTCACCACGACGGCGGCAAATGAGAGCGTGACCGTGCCGCTGCTGTTCGAGGTTCCAGTGATTGCCACGGGCCTGCGTACCCAAGCCAACGAAAATTCTCTCCCAGACAAGTTACCGGGCCCGTTTCGCACGATCACGGTCTCGGTCACGCCGGCAGACGCGGCGAAGATTACGCTTGCTCAGGAAGCAGGCCGCATCACCGTCGCGCTCCGTCAGCCTCAAGATCAAACGCCGACGCGCATCGCGCGAATTACCAAGAATGCATTGTTGAAGGCCGACGAGCCTGCAACGGTTTCGCGGCCGCGGGCACGCGTTCAAATCATTCTGGGCGGGGTTTGAACATGAGCTTCGCCAAGCAATTTGGATCAGCGCTCGTGAGCGTACTCGCCGCCTCGGCCCAGCCGATGGATCCGGTAGCAAACAACGCGCCCGTCAGTGTTCTATCCGTGCCGGTCGGCCAGAGTCTCCTGATTCGCTCGCCCGGCGTGAAGAGAGTGTCCGCTGGCGACGGTGCGACCGTCGACGTCAAGGTCTTCGATGACACGCAGGAAATCCTTGTGCTCGGGCGGCAAGCGGGCACGACCGATCTGCGCATCTGGTCTCGCGATGGATCGAGCATTGCGTATCTCGTGCAGGTACTCGGCATCGTCGATCCGGTCGCGGCTCCAGTGCCCTCGCTGCAAGCGGAGTCGACCATTCTCATCAAGGCCAAGCTCATCGAGGTCCGCAAATCAGCGCTGCGAGACATCGGTGTCGATTGGGCCGATGTCGCGGCCGGTCCCGTCGTCGGCACGCTGGATGAGTTTGAAATGACCACTGTCGTCGACTCGATGATTCATCTGCTCGTGAATCGTGGCGATGCGCGGCTGCTCGCGGAGCCGACGCTCACCTGTATCAACGGTGGCCAGGCGGATTTTCTGGTCGGCGGCGAAGTTCCGATCCCGGTGCAAAATCAGGACGGCGCGTTGAATGTCGTTTTCAAGCAGTTCGGCATCATCCTCAACGTCGAGCCGCGAGCAAACAACGACGGGTTGATACGCACCAAGGTTGGCGTCGAAGTCAGCAGCGTCGACAAAGCCAACTCGGTGCTGGGAATTCCCGGCTTCGCGACTCGCAAGACCAACACTGAAATGAACGTCCAGGCCGGCGAGCCGATGATTGTCGCCGGCCTGTTCAGCGCCGACGACGCCAAGACCGTCGCGAAGGTTCCTGGCCTCGGCTCGATCCCCGTGCTCGGCGAGCTGTTCAAGTCACGTCAGTTCCGCCGCGGCGAGACCGAGCTCGTGGTTCTGGTGATTCCACAGATCATCGACGCTGACGTTACGCGTGAGGCCGTGCATCGCTATGACGATCTGGAACGCCAGTCCGATGAAACATTGCGGCCCAGCTTGAAGGACTAGCGCCCCACTCGGTTGCAAGGAAGCGAACGTCACATGGATGTGACCAGCCCACTCAAACGCGCACGAGGCGCTGCCCTCGTCGAGGCAGTGATCGCGCTGCCGATTCTGATCGTCGTCATTCTCGCGGCGATTCAGTTCGGCTTCGTCTATCAAGCCAAGGCGACGCTGAATCACGCAGCTCTGCAAGCCGCTCGCGCCGGCGCCGTTCAGCACGCTGAGCCTGCTGCGCTTCGACGAGGGCTTGCACTCGGGTTAGTGCCACTGCGTTCTCCGGAGGCATCGCTGCAAGGTGCGGCCGACGCCGTTGCTCGCACCGAGTCTGAGTTACTCACCGATGCGCGCCTCCGCATTCTCAATCCGACGCGCGAATCGTTCGACGATTTCGCCACAGATGTCGATGGCGTTCGCGAGCTTCCGAATGAGCGATTGCATGCGCAGAGCACGGAAGTTGGTGCTCGCGGTGGGCTCAACGTTCAAGACGCGAACCTGCTGCGCGTCGAGATCACGTATGGATACGAGCTGAAGGTTCCGCTCGTCAACAGCCTTCTCTCTCGCTTGTCGTTGCTCACGGCGGGAGAGATCGATCCGTTTCACGAGCAACTGTTACGCCGCCATCGCCTGCCGATCAGTTCGACGGCGACGGTGCGCATGCAGAGTCCGCTGCGGTTCAGTGAGCTGCTCGTTTCTCGCGCTGATCTGCCTGATGTCGCTCGTTTCGCCGCGGACGCTGGTTTCGCCGAAACAAACAATAGTCGCGATAACGATGAGGGTTCGGAACGCGAGCCACAGAGCTCGCCGGGCTCGGCTCGATCCGGCAGCAACCTCAGCGAAGGATTCTTCGGCTTCGGATCAGGCTCTGCCGAGCCTGCCGACGCTGCAAGTGATGGCGAAGAGACTGGTGAGCATGCCGATGGCGCGGAGACGCCGCTCGGTGAGCAACCGCTATGCACGCCAGACTCTGGCTCGCAAACAACCTCGGAAGATCAAAGCACGCTCGGCCGAGTGTGGGACGAGCTGCGCGGCCTCGCCACCGATGCCTATGAATTCGTGCGTGGTTTCTGGGAGGGCATCAAAGATCAGATCGGCGATCTGGTCGCCGCGATCAGCGATCCCATCGAGACGGCTCGCGGCATCTACGAGCTCGCGATGGCGTTCCTGGAGGATCCGGCGGGCACCGCTCGGACCATCGGCGCCGCGCTGGGTCATGACCTCAGTCAACTCGTCGATTGTGGTGCTTACGATCGCGGCCGCGTGCTGGGCAGTTACGTCAGCCCGGCGTTCATGCTCAAGCTCGCGAGCAAGCTGGCGCACTTCGGACGCGCCGGCCTCGGGCACGCCGCTGATCTCACCAAGCGTGAGCTCGGCTGCGCGAGTTTCGCTGCCGACACTCAAGTTTGGATCGGTGATCGCGGCGTTTCGATTCAATCGCTGCAGCCCGGTGCCTGGGTTTGGTCTCGCGACGAGCATAGCTATCTCGATAGCAAACAGCTCGTCACTCGCACGTTCGAGCGGCGAGTATCTTCGTATCACGAGGTCGAGACTGAAGCCTCGCGGTTTGTTGTCACGGAAGAGCATCCACTTTGGGTGCAAGGGCGTGGCTGGACACCTGTCCGCGACATCGAAATCGGCGCACCTGTCGCGACTTTCGACGGCGACACGCTGGTACTCGCCAACCGGCGCGTCGACGCAGCGCTGCAGGTTTTCAATCTCAGCGTCGCCAGTGACGAGAGTTATTTCGTCGGCGACGAACGCGTGTGGGCACACAACGCCACCTGCACCGTCCGCGTCCCTTTTCATCCACCCCGCAGCCCGAGCAACTTCACTCCCGGCGCCACCGACGGCGGCCCCGGCGAATGGTCCCCCATTGCCCGCCCCGACACCGATGCCTACCGCTACCAACAACGCATCACCGGCGCCCCTCGCGGCGTTGAGTACAATGTCAACGGAGTGAATTTCGACGGCTACGACTCGCAGCGCGATGTTCTTTTGGATGCCAAGCATTGGACGCAGGAGTGTCCATTGGGGGATCGGTGTCGGTCGGAGAGTTTGAGACAAGCGTTGGCAGACAAACTGGTTGTCGAAGCGCGCCGGC
>JBEVKA010000248.1:0-7036 GCA_040509855.1 Steroidobacter sp. | reverse complement strand
ATGGGATCGATCGAAAACACCGCGACGCTGTTGGTCAGGATGTAGCTCACATACACGAACTTGCCGGACGGATCGGTCTCGACCTGGGCCGCAATCTCACCCATATCCACTGCGTTGATCTCCGTCAGCACGCCGCTCTCGCCCAGCCTGAACGACTTGAGCGAGCCCTCGGCGCCCACGTACATGAAGCGGCCGGAAGGATCCGCCGCAACGCCAGTGGGGTCGGTGCCAACGGTCACCGACGAATCCGGCACTGCCTGCAACACACCGTCGTCGCCAACGCGGTAACTCTCAAATTTTCCGAGATCGTCGTCGCCCA
This sequence comes from Steroidobacter sp., assembly GCA_040509855.1. Lineage (GTDB taxonomy): Bacteria > Pseudomonadota > Gammaproteobacteria > Steroidobacterales > Steroidobacteraceae > Steroidobacter. Next base: position 6,717 of record JBEVKA010000248.1, on the reverse strand, counting down.
GGCTCAGCACGTACACGAACCTGCCCGATGGATCGACGGTCACGGAAAGCGGGTTCTGGCGCGTGCTCACACCGGCCAGCGGCTGCAAGGCGCCGCTCGGCTCGATACGATAAGTAGAGATACCGGCCGAGTTGAAATTCGTCACGTAGGCATACTGGCCCGACGGATGCAGCGTCATGTCGATGGGCATCGCACCTGTCGCGGCGCGAGGACCGGCCAATTCGGTGAACGCACCCGTGGCGGGATCGATGCCAAAGGCTGCGATGGTCTCATCCATGCTCACCACATAGGCAAAGCGCCCGGATGGCTCGATGACGATGGCGCTGAGCGTGCCGCTCATATCGATCTGTCCTGGATCGACGGGCGTCAACGCTCCCGTCGCCGGCTCGATCGAATAGGCAGCGATCTCGATATCTGCGTTCCCATTTCCGTTGGTCACATACGCGAACCGCCCCGACGGATGCACGGTGACGGTGGACAGGTCAATGCCCGTATCCACTCGCCCGCGAGGACGCAATTGACCGGTCGCGGCGTCGACCGCGTAGATCGAAACGCTGTCCTCGTCGATACTCCCCACATATGCAAAGCGTGGGAAGTGAGTGGCGCAGGTCACGACCGGCATTGTGACATCTTCATCGTCCACCACACCGGCGCCATTCGCCACTGTACAGCTCTGCACTGGATTGAACGGCTGCTTCGACACCGTGATGTCATAGGCATCACCGCGAGCCAGCTGTGTTGGAAAAACAATGGCGCCATCGACGCCGACCTCGATGTCGTCGCCGCCATTGTTCTGAAGCCTCAATCCCGTGCCGCTGAGGCCGGTCACGCTGCCGCCCACGTCAAAAGGGCCGGAGGGATCGGGTGTGGGATCGGAAGGGTCCGAGGGATCGGAGGGGTCGGAAGGATCCGGATCCGAGGGTATTGGATCAGTCGGATCGGTCGGATCCTCAGGCGTCGGATCCTCAGGCGTAGGGTCCTGAGGCGCTGGAGTCTCCGGAGGCCCGCCGCCGCTCGGCCTGTCGCCTTCTTGACCGCCGCCTCCACCGCCGCACGCACTCAGCACCGACAGCACAGCGAATAGCAGTCCGACTTTCCATTCATCCAACGTGTTGCGGGTCATCCGTGCACTCTGCTGTGTCACCTGTATTTAATTAATAAGTCGTAATTCATAAATCCGTTGGGACAGCGCCGAGCACCCATGCTCGAAAACTGGAACACAGCTCACAAATGTCAGTTTGCGGTCCGCTTTACCGACTTAGCTGTCATGACTACGCGCTTGAGTTCGATCGACAGCGTCCGGGGTTTCGTCATGGTCCTGATGGCGCTGGATCACGTTCGTGACTATTTCAGCAATGTGCATTCAGGCTTGCTCGATCCGGCGACCACCACCGTCGGGCTGTACCTGACGCGCTGGGTCACGCACCTGTGCGCACCGACATTCATTCTGCTAGCCGGCGTCAGCGCATATTTGATGTCGAAGCGAATGTCGGTGCCGGAGCTGCGCCGTTTCCTGCTCACGCGCGGCGTCTGGCTGATCTTCCTGGAAATGACGGTGGTGATATTCGGCTGGACGTTTGCATACGACTATCCGCGGGGATTGTTTCTTCAGGTGATCTGGGCCATCGGCGCCAGCATGGTGATGTTGGGGCTGGTGGTGCACCTGACGCCGGCGACCGTGGGCGCGATCGGCCTGGTCATGATTGCCGGTCACAACTTGCTGGACGGCATCCAGCCCGAGAGCTTCGGATCCTGGGCGCCGCTGTGGAATGTGCTTCACGTGCGCGGCATGGTGTCTTTCGGTTTTCTTTCCTATCCGTTGATTCCGTGGATCGGGGTCATGATGTTCGGCTATTCGTTCGGCCGGCTGTACGAACTCGACAGCCAGCAGCGGCAGCCCTTGCTCATCAAGCTGGGCGCAGGCTCGCTGGTGACGTTCCTACTGCTGCGGTTGAGTAATGTTTATGGCGATCCGCAACCCTGGCAGCTCGAGGGCACGCCGATTACCACGGCGATGTCGTTCTTGAATGTCCAGAAATATCCACCCTCGCTGCTCTATCTGCTGGTGATGCTGGGCATCGCGATGCTGCTGCTGGCGGCGTTCGAGAAGGATCGCCCTTGGACCAGACGCTTGGGTTTTCTACAGACATTCGGGCGCGTGCCGCTGTTTTTCTATGTGCTGCATCTGTATCTGGCGCACCTGTCGGCGGGCCTGCTGGCCTGGTACCTGGGCTGGCAGGACGCGGTCCTCGCAACCCATTATCGAGACGCACCGGCCGAGTGGGGATTCTCGTTGCCGTGGGTCTATGTCGCGTGGATCGCGGTGGTGCTGGCGCTGTACCCGTTGTGCCGCTGGTTTGGCGAGGTGAAGCGCCGGAGAACCGACTGGTGGCTCTCTTATTTATAGGCGACCGGGCGTCAATGGATGCCGAACGATGTCGACCCCTCGTCCTGCGCGACCGCTTTCATATATTCCAGTTGCGCGGCGACGAGATCGCGATGTTGAACCGACATCCGTTCCGGCGTGCGGCCGAGGACGGTGTTGAGGAGTTGCTGGGCCTGCGTATGCCGGCCAGTTCTCTGCAGTAACAACATCTGTGCGTATTGCGCCAGTAGGGATTGCGGATCCAATCGCAGAGCCCGCTTGATGCTCACACGCGCATCGACATCGCGTCCCTGCATCGCTGCGATGACAGCCAGGCCGCCATGCGTCTCGCAAAAATTGCGGTCCACCGACAGCGCTCGATCGAACGCCAGCTCGGCGGACAGAATGTCGCCGAGCAGGATGTTGGTCCACGCCAGCACGTGCCAGCCGCCGATGTGATCGGGCATGTACGTGGTCGCCAGCTCACTGTTGCGTTTGGCCGCGTACACTTGCAACTGGGTCAGCTCGATGAGCGCGAGGCCGAGCCAGCCGCGCCCGCATTCGGGATGAGAGTGCAACAGCTCATCGAACAACGCCCGCGCGGTATCGTAATTTTTCGAGTCGGATTGCAGCGAGGCAGCGACCAGCATGGCTTCGAGCTGCCTCGGATTGTTGGCCAGCGCCGCTGACATGTGCGGCAGCGCTGCTTCGAATTGCGACCGTTCATACAGCATCAAGCCCAACAATCCGTGCGTCTCCGCATCTTCGCGGACGATCGCCAGATGCGCCCGGCAGTGCTCGATCGCTTCGTCGCGCCGGCCGAGATGATGCAGACAGCGCGCACGCAGCTGCAATGCCAGCGGCACACGCTCGGTGACGGCTGGAGTCAGCAGCAGCAAGGCTTCCTCGTAACGCTTCTGCTCGAATGTTACAAACGCCAGATTGTACTTGACCTCGGCGACATCCAGACCTTGTAACAAAGCCCCCGTCAAAGCCTCCTCGGCATCACCGTAGTGATGCGCCTGCAAGTACGAGAAGCCCGACAGCGCCAACAAACTGGCGTCGTCCGACTGGTGGCGCAGGCCCTCATCGATCAGCCGGCGCGCCGTGTCCCAATGCCCGATGTTGAACGCCTCTCGGATCGCATCCTTGCGTAGCGCCAGATTGGCGGGGTGATGTTCAACAAAGATCAGCAAACGATTCAGGCGAACCGAGGATGTGGCTGGCGTCGGCATGAATGTTTCAGTACACGTACACCGCGCCGGCGGAGGTGTCGGCGTCGTTATTCTGTTGATCGCCTCCCACGCCGGTCGCATTGCTGTCCTCTCCGACCGCGCCGACGGCCATGACACTGCCATCGCTGCTCAACCCCAGGTTGAAACCAAACGCGTCGACTGCTTGCGTGTTGGACGCCTTGACGTAGGCCCGCTGCGACCACGAACCCGCCTGGCGCTCGAAGACGTACACCGCGCCGGCCTGGTCCGCCGAATTATCATTCTGGTCATCGTCATGGACAGCATCGACGCCGACGCCGTTGCCGCGCTCGAACATGGCCGCGACTGCCAGCGTGTCGCCATCGGCGCTCAACGCAAGTGGCACTCCGAAGCCATCGTCGCGCTCGGTGTTGGATGCTTTCACGTAAGCCTGCTGCGACCACTGAACACCCTGACGCGTGAACACATAGACCGCACCCGAGCCCCGTGCAGTTTCGTTGTTCTGGTCGCCATTCACTCCGGTTGCGGCGCTGTCCTCGAAGAACGCACCCACTGCCAGCGTGTTGCCATCGGCGCTCAATGCGATAGCCATACCGAAGCTATCGCTGGTTTCTGTATTGGAGGCCTTGATATAGGCCTGTTGTGACCAGACGCCGCCATCACGAACGAACACATACACAGCACCGGCAAAAGGTGCGGAAGTGTTCTGCTGGTTGCCATTCACGCCGGTGGCGTTGCTGAATTCGCCATATGCCCCTACCGCGAGCACGCTGCCATCGCCGCTCAAGGCCAGCGCCTCACCGAATATATCGAAGGAGCCGGTATTGGACGCTTTCACGTAGGCCTGTTCGCGCCACACGGCCGCTTCACGCACGAAGACATACGCGGCGCCGGCGGAAGCCCTGCTGTTGTCAGCTTGATCGCCGTTGATGCCGACCGCACCGCTGGCCTCGAAGTGCGCGCCCACGGCCAGCGTATCGCCATCCAGGCTCAGCGCCAGCGCCGAGCCGAACTCATCACCCTCGTCCCGGTTGGGCGCTTTGATGAAAGCTTGTTGCGACCACTGCCCACCAGCGCGGGTGAAAACATACGCCGCGCCGGAATCGACGATCGCTTGGTTTCCCTCCTGGCCGTTGACGCCGCTCGCACTGCTGTCGTTCGAAGGCGCGCCGACCGCCAGCGTGTCGCCATCGGCGCTCAGTGCGACAGCCCAGCCGAAAAAGTCGTGTGCATGCGGATCGGAAGCTTTCACATAGGCCTGCTGAGCCCACTGCGTTCCGTCGCGGGTGAATACATACACTGCGCCTGCATTCTGGAGAGCATTGTTGCTCTGGTCTGTGTCCACGCCGCCGGCATTGCTGGCCTCGCCGACTGCACCAACCGCCAGCGTGCGGCCGTCCGCGCTCAGCGCCAGCGCTGCGCCGAATTGATCGGCAGCTTCAGTGTTGGAAGCTTTCAAATAGCCGATGGCCTGCAGCATCGAACTCACGACACTGATCGAGTCCGACGGCGAACAGCCGCGGGGATTGCAGGCTTCGACTCGGTACAACGCGTTCACCCAATCGAGCCGGTGCGCCGAGACTTCGATCGAGCTGCTGACTGCGTCGCTCGGAAGATCCTCGCTCACCGGTGTGAAACCCGATTGACCGTCTGGATCGTGCAGCACCCGATAGCTGGTCGCGCCGGGAACGCTCGCCCAGGTGAATGTCAGCTGCTTATGAGCTGCGTTGGTCGCGACCACAGGAGCAGCAGGCAACGGCTCATTGTCACGAATCGTCACCGTCGCAGTGCTGGCCGTGCCGAGTTGCGCGCCTCCCGTCGGCGCCTGCAGCGACACCGTGAATGTTTCATCTGTTTCTGTTTCGGCGTCATCGGTGATCGTCACGGTGATGGTCTTCGCCGCCGTGTCGCCGGCCGCAAAGTTCACGGTCGTGTTGATCGCAGTGTAGTCCTGGCCTGCAATCGCGACGCCATTGCTACTCGCCACCGCCACACTCACCGCACCGTCGCTGCCATCGGTGCGCGTGACCGTCAGCTGCGCCGTGCCAGCCTGCTCATCGATACTGACCGCGCCGGCGAACTGAAGCGTGCCAGCGCGGGATGTCGGAGTTCCAGGGCCGGCGCCGACGCCGCCGCCGCCTTCTCCATCACCGCCTCCACAACCGGCCAGCAGTGTGGACAGGATGAGCGAGCCGAGCGTTACCAACGATTTTTGTGACAACATCTGCGTGCGATCGCTTCAGTACAGGTAGACCGCGCCAGAGAACCCAGCGCCGTTGTTTTGTTGATCGCCTCCCACACCCGTCGAGCTGCTGCTTTCTCCCGGCGCGCCAACAGCCATGACGCTGCCGTCACCGCTCAGCGCGACGGCAGCGCCGAAGAAATCCTCATTCTGCGTGTTGGACGCCTTGACGTAAGACCGCTGAGACCACGCAGCTGCCCCGCGCTCGAAGACATACACCGCACCGGAAAGGAGCGCTGAATTATCATCCTGATCGGCATCGACGCCGATGCCATTGCCGGCCTCGTTGAAAGTGCCGACTGCCAACACCCTGCCATCGGCGCTCAACGCAAGTTGCAACCCGAATGTGTCGTTGCTCTCCGTGTTGGATGCTTTCACGTAAGCCTGTTGCGACCACTGAGTTCCAGCTCGCGTGTACACATAAACCGCGCCCGAACTCAGTGCACTGTTGTCGCTCTGATCGCCGTTCACTCCGGTGGCAGCGCTGGACTCGTTGTACGCACCCACCGCCAGCGTGTTGCCATCGGCGCTCAAGGCAACGGCTTGGCCGAAGGTATCGCCAGCTTCGGTATTCGAGGCCTTGATATAGGCTTGCTGAGTCCAGGTCGACCCCGAGCGCGTGAACACCAAGACGGCTCCAGAACCTTGCGCCAAGCTGTTGTTTGGATCGCCGTTGATGCCGGTCGCGTTGCTGCTTTCGGCGTAGTCTCCCACCGCCAGCGTGTTTCCATCGTCCGATAGCGCGACGACTGCCCCGAAGGTGGCTGCTCCACTGCCCGAAGGCGCGAGGACGGCTTGCTGGCTCCAGCTTCCGCCCGAGTACACGAACACGTAGACCTGGCCGTGCGGCGAGACGTTACGGGCACCAACAGCGACTGTGTTGCCGTCGGATGACA
>JBEVKA010000247.1:0-6491 GCA_040509855.1 Steroidobacter sp. | reverse complement strand
AGCTCTTCTGCGTCGATGCGAGGCCCGCCGTCGGACGGCAGGCGAATGATCATGTGCACGCGGGCGAGGGCGGATTCGGACAATTGGATCTGCGACTCGATCGCGGTGGCCTTGAGCTTCTCGTTGATCACCGCTTCCATCTTCTGGCGCACTTGCGTGTTGTAACGGTCGCGCGGTACGAAGATCAGCGCCGAGTAGAAACGTCCAAACGTGTCACGACGCAGAAACACGCGTACGCGTTGGCGCTCGTATAGATTCACGATGCCGCGGACGGTGCGGATCAGGTCCGTGACGCTGGATCGGAACAGCTCGTCGCGCGGATAGGTTTCGAGCACGTGAACCACGGCCTTGCCGTCGTGGCTGGCCGGGTCGAGCCCGAAGTGCGCCACCACGCGTTCGATCTTCTGCCGCAGCAGCGGGATCTCGCGTGGGCTGCGGTTGTATACCGCCGAGGTGAACAAGCCGAGAAAACGTTTCTCGCCGGTGACGCGGCCGGCGGAGTCGAATGTTTTCACGCCCACGTAGTCGAGATAGGTGGAGCGATGGACTGTCGATACCGAGTTCGCCTTGGTGATCGTCAGCAGGTCCGGCTGGCGGGCGCGATCGCGCAACTCGCCGGTCAGGAGGGTCGGCTCGACGCGATAGCCGCGACGCGTGCGCAGGATGCCCAAGCCGGTGTCTGGCAGCGGCACCAGCGAATCTTCGCTCCGACCTCGCTGCAATTCGTACTGGCGATAGCCGACGAAAGTGAAATGGTTGGCGGCCATCCAGTCGAGCAGCGCTTTGGCCTCGCGCGCTTCGTTCGGCTGTATCGAGGGATTGTCGCGTTCGATTTCGCCGGCGAGCTCGGTGGCGCGACGTCGCATTTCGCTCCAGTCGCCGACCGCGAGCTGCACGTCATCCAACGTGCGCAGCAGCTTTTGTTCCAGCTCCTGCAGCCGCTCGGGTTCGCCGATGCGGTCGATCTCGATGTGCTGCCACGACTCTTGCGTGAACTTCGCGTCGGTGGAGCCTTGCGGCGCCAATGTTTCCAAATGACCGGCGCGGTCGCGGCGGATCGGCAGCACCGGGTGCACCATCATATGAATGGTCAGCCCGGCCTGTGTGAGCACCATGCCGAGCGAATCGACCAGGAACGGCATGTCTTCGGTCGTCACCTCGACGACGGTGTGAGTCGTGTTCCAGCCGTCGCGTTCCGCGTCGGTGTTGAAGACGCGAACCAGCGGCTTGCGAGACTTGCGCACGGTGGCGCTGCGCAGATGAGCGAGCGCGAGCGCGGCCAGCTCTTCACTGGAATGCTCAGCGAGATCTTCCTCGCCCACGCCGCGATAGTACTGACGCACGAACTCCTGAACGTCCAACGGATCGCCCCGCTTGCGCGAAGTGCGGGCGGCAAGAGCGATACGCTCGATCAATTTCTGGCGCGCGGCCGGGATCGTTGTTGTCATGATGGCTGGTTTTGGTGTCGAGAGTGGCAGTGAGCCCCTGAAGCTCACTTGTATTCAATTCGTAGCGTGCGCAACTTGGGAGGCGCTTTCACCGCAAATTGTTGGTGGGCGCATAGGGTAAGAGAATGACGCGCATCACGGCGTTCCAAAAAGGAATAACGACGTGTGTCCGAGCTTTCCGCCGGTTAGGAAAGCGTTGTCAGTTTTGCAGCTGCAGATCTGCGATGACGGCAGCCAGGAATCGGCACGCCTCTCCGCCAGTGATACAGCGGTGGTCGAAAGTGAGTGATAAGGGCAGACGCATGTGGATCTCCGGGGCGTTCGCGCCCGCGACGACGTCGCGCTGGAGTTTGCCGGCGCCGAGAATCGCGACCGTCGGTGGCACCACGAGAGGAGTTGCATACCGGCCGGCGAGGGTGCCGAAGTTCGACAGCGTGAACGTGTAGTCGCGCATTTCGTCTGGCGCGATGGTCCGGTTGCGAGTTCGCTGCTTGATGTCGTCGAGCGACGCTCGCAGTTGCTGTGCCGATTGTGTACCGACATCGCGAATCACCGGCACGATCAAGCCTTCGTTGGTGTCTACCGCGATGGCCAGGTGCACTTGTTCCATCACTTTGCGAGACGGGCCGACGGGATCGAACAGCGCATTCAACGCCGGCTCGGCTTTGATCCCCACGGCGATGGCGCGGATCAAGCGAACGGTGATGTCGTCGCGACCCTTCCACACATCGATATCGGCGTCGTCGAAGATCGTGCACATCGCGATCTCATCGCGAGAGAGCGACATGCTCTGTGCCATCGCCTTGCGCGGCCCACGCAGGCGATCGGCATCGGTCAGTCCTGCGACAGTGGGTGCGCGTTGTTTCGTGACATTCGCGAGAGCGAGCACGTCATCGACACTGACGAGACCATGACGGCCGGTCGCCTTGCATGCGGACAGCTCAATGCCCAAGCGCTTGGCGAGCATGCGAACCGCGGGCGCGGCGCGAACACGATCGCGAGTCGAGCGACGAGCGCTGCCGATGATGGCGCGATCGACGAACTCTTCGCTACGCGACGCCATGTGGCCGACGACCATGCCTTGATTGGAAGGTGACTGCTGACTAGTGACTACTGACTGGTCAGAGGCGGATGCGCCAGCTTGCGAGGGCAAATCAAAATCAACCAGCGGCTTGCCTGTCTCGACCGTATCGCCGGGCTTGGCGTGCAAACGAACGATGCGGCCGCTGTACGGACTCGGCACGTCGACGACGGCTTTCGCCGTTTCCACCGACAGCAACGGCTGATCGACGTCGACCCGCTGACCCTCGGCAACGTGCCACGTGACGATTTCGGCTTCGGGCAGGCCTTCGCCGAGGTCGGGCAGGTTGAAGGTAACGCTCATGATTCTTCCTAATCGCCAACCGCTAACCGCTAACCGCTGTCTTGGCCGCGTCGACGATGCGCGTCACGCTGGGAATATAGTCGTTTTCCAATCGATACAACGGCACGACGGTGTCGAAACCGGTGACGCGTTGGATCGGCGCCAGCAGGTCATATAGGCCATGCTCGGCAACGATCGCCGCGATCTCGGCGCCAACGCCGCAGTTGCGCGCGGCCTCATGCACGATCACCAGCCGGCCAGTCTTGGCGACCGAGTCGAGAATGGTTTCGGAGTCGATCGGGCTGATGGTCGCGAGATCGATCACCTCGGCGCTGACGCCTTGTGTCGCCAGCTGCTCGGCGGCTTGCATCACATCGGTGGTCATCGCGCCCCAAGTCACGATCGTCACATCGTCGCCTTCGCGCAGGATGTAACAAACATCCAGCGGCGCGGCGGCGCCGTCGTCGGCGACTTCCTGCTTCACCAGGCGATAGATGCGCGTAGGCTCGAGAAACAACACCGGATCGGGGTCGCGAATCGCGGCGAGCAACAAACCATACGCTCGCGCTGGGGACGACGGACATACCACGCGAATGCCCGGCACATGCGCGATCATCGATTCGACCGATTCGGAGTGATGCTCCGGCGCGTGAATGCCGCCGCCGTGGGGAGTGCGAATCACCACCGGGCACGACAAGCGGCCACGAGTGCGGTGACGCAGGCGGCTCATGTGATTCACGATCTGATCGATCGCCGGATAAAGAAATCCCATGAACTGGATTTCGGCGACCGGCTTCATGCCCTGCGCGGCCATGCCGACGCACATGCCGGCGATCATGTTCTCGGCCAGCGGCGTGTCCTGCACGCGATCGGCGCCGAATTTTTCAAACAGCCCCGCGGTGGCGCGAAATACGCCGCCGCTTTTGCCCACGTCCTCGCCGAGCACGACCACGCTCGGGTCGTGCGCCAGTTCCCACGCCTGTGCCATCGCGATGGCCTCGACCATTGTGACTTTGGCCATGGATGACTAGTGGGACGGCCGGCCGGTGCCGGCGTAGCGACGCGCGATTTCCTTTTGCGCTTCGATGTAGCGGGGCGGGTTGGCGTACAGATGATCGAACATCGCGTCGGTGGTGGGGCGCGGCGTGTTGAAATACTCCTGCACCGCTTCGTCGACTTCGCGAGCGAACTGCGCTTTCATGGCTTGCTCGCGCGCTTCGTCCAGCACGCCGCGCGATTCGAGCAGTTTGCGCAAGCGGATCAACGGCTCGACCTTCCAGGCCTCGGCGACTTCGGTCTCGGGACGGTAACGAGTGGCATCGTCCGCAGTGGTGTGGTCGCTGAGTCGATAGCTCATCGCTTCGATGACCGTCGGGCCGCCGCCGCCGCGCGCCTTCTCCAGTGCTCGCGATACGCAATCGCGCACGGCGATCACATCGTTGCCATCGACTTGCACGCCCGGAATGCCGGCGGCGATGCCTTTCTGCGCCAGCGTTTGAGCAGCGGTCTGCGCTTCGATGGGCACGGAGATCGCCCACTTGTTGTTCACGATCACGAACACGATGGGCAACTGACTGGCGCCGGCCAGGTTCATGGCTTCGTAGAATGTGCCCTCGGAGGTGCCGCCGTCGCCGATGTAAGCCACGGCACAGCGTGGCTCCTTGCGGATCTTGAACGCCATCGCGGCCCCGGCGGCATGCAGCGTTTGCGTGGCGATCGGCACGCACCAGGGAAAATCGTGGCGAGGCACGGCGAAGTTGTTACCGCGTTCGTCGCCGCCCCAGTAGAGCAGGACTTCGCTCATGCGCACGCCGCGCCAGAACAGCGTGCCGATTTCGCGATAGACGATGGCGAGGCAATCTTCTGGGCGCATGGCCGCGCCGACGCCGACATGGGCGGCTTCTTGCCCCAGGCAGGGTGCGTACGTGCCGAGTTTGCCCGTGCGCTGAAGGTTGATGGCCTTGGTATCGAAGACGCGCGCCCGGAGCATGGCGGCGAACATCTTCAGCAACTCTTGATCGTCCTCGGCGAAGGCCGGCAGTTCATCGAGTGGGCGGCCCTGCGGGCTCAATTGCCGCAGGTATTGAATTCGAAACTCCGCCACTGTTCTCACTCGTGCCGCTCCCTCGATCCGGGATCATTGAACGGCGCGAATTATAGCCATGGACTGGGCTTTCTCCAGCAACCTATGCAGCAGTCGATCCAGAACGCGCTGATCGCTGGCGCTCAAGACGCTGAGCAGTTCCTCTTCATAGCGTAGCGCCAGCGGCGCGACGCGCTGGTAAACCGATTGTCCAGCGGCGGACAGCCGGAGGATGGAGCGACGGCGATCGCCTTTGTCGTACGCACGCAGGACACGCTTGGAATCGAGCAGCCCTTGCACGGCACGACTGACCGCGACCTTGTCCATGGCCGTGCGTTCGGCGACTTCGACCGCCGACAAGTCGGGATAGCGCGCCAGCACGGCAATGACCCGCCATTGCGGAATGCTCAGCCCGAACTCCCGTTCATACGCGCCGGCGATCAGCATGCTGACGGTGTTCGAGAGCACCGACAGGCGGTAGGGAATGAAGCGATCCAGGTGCAGCGGGTTGTCGGGCGGGTCGTCGGCTGCGTTCATGCTCGGCGCGAGCTCCATTTTGAAGGGGCCACTTGACTGTCCGGGGGAGTATAGTTTCAATTGTAACCATTCGCGCGGACGGCGGCATCCGCGACAACCTGACAATGGAGCAGCATCATGAGTGGCAGCGATCACAACCCGCTCGGCACGGACGGCTTCGAATTCGTCGAATACACCGCCCAGGACCCGGAGCTGTTGCGCACCCTGTTCGAGCGGCTGGGCTTTCCGGTCGCCGCCAAACATCGCAGTAAGAACGTGACACTGCACCGGCAGGGCGACATCAATTTCATCATCAACGCCGAGCCGGACAGTTTCGGTCAGCGCTTCGCGCGCGAGCACGGCCCGTCGGCGTGCGCGATGGCGTTTCGAGTCAAGGACGCTTCGTATGCGTTCCGTCGCTGCGTCGAGCTCGGCGCCAAACCGGTGGAAACGCGTGTCGGTCCCATGGAGCTCAATATTCCCGCGATCGAAGGCATCGGCGGCAGCCTGATCTATCTGGTCGACCGTTACGGCGAGCGCACGATTTATGACGTGGATTTCGTCCCCGTGTCAGTCGGCGCACGCAGCAGCTCGGCCGGCCTGTCGTACATCGATCATCTGACTCACAACGTGTCCCGCGGCAACATGAACAAGTGGGCCGGCTTCTACGAGAAGCTGTTCAATTTCCGCGAGATTCGTTACTTCGACATCGAAGGCAAGAAGACCGGACTGTTCAGTCGGGCCATGACCAGCCCGTGCGGCAAGATCCGCATTCCCATCAACGAGTCCCAGGACGACAAGTCGCAGATCGAAGAGTACCTGCGCGAGTATCGCGGCGAGGGCATTCAACACATCGCACTCGGCACGTCTGACATCGTCCACACCGTCGATGTTCTGCGCGAGCAGGGCGTGCAGTTCCAGGACACGCCGGACACTTACTACGAAGGCGTGGATGCGCGCGTCACTGGTCATCGCGAGAACCTCGCGGAGCTGAGCAAACGTCGCATACTGCTCGACGGCAATCCGGCCAAGGGCGAGGGGCTGCTGTTGCAGATCTTTACCCAGAACGTGATCGGGCCGA
>JBEVKA010000246.1:0-4116 GCA_040509855.1 Steroidobacter sp. | reverse complement strand
TTGCGTACTACGCGGTGCTCAACCTCGGTGTGTTCGCAGTGGCCTGGTTCCGTACCTGGCGCATGTTGAATGTATTGGGTTTCGTGTTCACGTTCACCATCACCGGACTGTGGCGCGCCACTGGCTACCAGGCTGACGATCTGTTCAGCGCCGATGCGTTCCTGATCCTGTTCTTCCTGATGTATGTCGGCGTGTCGATTCTGAATTGCGTGCGGCAGCCGCCGAATTTGAAGGGCTATGTCTCAGGCTCGCTGGTGTTCGGATTGCCGGTGGTCGCCTTTGCGTTGCATGCATCGATGGTCTCTCGCATCGAATATGCGATGGCGTGGAGCGCGCTGGCGCTGGGCATGTTTTATCTGGTGATCGGCTTCGCCTTGTATCGAACCCGTCGCGAGAGTTTCCTGCTGCTGGTGGAAGCGTTCGCGGCGCTGGGTGTGATCTTTGGCAGCCTGGCGATTCCATTGGCGTTCGATACGCGCACGACGGCGGCAATGTGGGCGGTTGAAGGCGCGGGATTGTTGTGGCTCGGCGTGAGGCAGGATAGAAAACTCGCGCGTGCGTTCGGCGCGTTGCTACAGCTCGCGGCTGGCATGGGTTATCTCATCGGTCTGGGTGGCGCACCTGGAGCCCGGCCCATTCTCAACAGCGCCTATCTCGGCGCACTGATGCTCAGCCTCTCGGGCATCTGCACTGGTTATTGGCTGTATCGCAATCGTGAACGAAAGGCGTCCTACGAAGCTGGCGCCGATGTTGTATTCACCTTGTGGGCGGTGGCCTGGTGGTTCTTCGGCGGACTGAACGACATCGATCGCTTCGCCGACTCGATCGCTTACGGCGCGGCGCTCAGTTTTACTGCCATCAGCGTAGCGCTGCTGGTGTGGCTCGGATTGAAGCGCGAGTGGCGATTGCCGTTGCTCATCGCCACTGGGTTGCCCGCCATCGCTACAGTGTTGGCGCTGGCCAGCCTGGGAAGATTCGCTCATCCGTTCGCTGAGTGGGGCGCGATCGGCTGGCTGCTGCTGTTCGCGGCTCACTACGTGACATTGCGAATCGGCGAGACGCATGAGATCAAAGGGCTGGACTGGTTGCACGCTGGTGCGTGCTGGGCGCTCACGCTGATATTGGCTTGGGAAGCGAGCTGGCAGGTCGGCAATCTCACAACGGGCGTTTGGGCGCAGCTGCCCTGGGGCGTGGTACCCGCATTGGTCGTCGCGTGGCTGGGACGCCAGCAATTGCTACCGCAGTGGCCGGTCGCCGCCCATGAGCAGGCGTATCGCATCTACGCCACGGTGCCGCTGGTGATTGCGATCGCGCTGTGGATCCTGCTCATCAACCTGAGCAGTACCGGCGACTCGACCTGGTTGCCTTACCTGCCGCTGCTCAATCCGTTGGATGTGAGCGTGGCGCTGTGTATCGCGTCGCTTGCGATGTGGTGGAGTTCGCTCAGCGACCAGCAGCGCGCGACAGGATGGCAATTCGATCTGCGTGCGCTGCTGGCGATCGCGGCTGGTTTGATTTTCCTGTGGCTGAACGCCGCGCTGATCCGCTCGTTACATCACAACTTCGGCGCGCCGATCACGGCCTATGGTATGTCACATTCGACGTTGGTGCAGGCATCGCTGTCGATTTTCTGGGGCGTGTTGGGCTTCACCGCGATGACGCTAGCCGCGCGTCAACATTGGCGCTATGTGTGGATGGTCGGCGCCGGATTGATGATTGTCGTAGTCGCCAAGCTGTTCCTGGTCGATCTGTCCAACGTCGGTACCATCGCGCGCATCATGTCATTCCTGACGGTCGGTGCGCTGCTGCTGGTGACGGGTTATCTCGCGCCCCTGCCGCCGCGCAGGGCGAGCGAACCGGCGGCGGGGTGAGCC
The DNA here is from genome assembly GCA_040509855.1 of Steroidobacter sp. Classification (GTDB taxonomy): domain Bacteria; phylum Pseudomonadota; class Gammaproteobacteria; order Steroidobacterales; family Steroidobacteraceae; genus Steroidobacter. The sequence continues at coordinate 2,242 of JBEVKA010000246.1, read as the reverse complement.
AAATGAGGAATCGTATGGTTGTGCGTGCAATGTTGCTTGCGATGAGCGCTGTCATCGCTGCAAGCCCGATTCTGGCGGCCGCGCCGAGCAAGGACGATTACGCGAACGGCATCTCGGTAGCCGCGCCACAGTCGCAACCCATGATCGAGACTGTGCTGCCGGAGGAGGTCTATCGCACGGTGACGCGCGGTGATCTCGGCGATCTGCGCGTGTTCAACGCTGAAGGCCTGCCGGTGCCACATGCGTTCTGTGCCGCTTCGCAAGTCTCGGAACCGAAGGTCACGGAGCAATCGCTGCCTGTGTTCGTTCTGCGCGGTCGCGAGCAGGATACAACCGGCGGTGCGCGAGTCGAAGTCCAAACATCGGCGGGAACGCGCGTCGGTGTGAACGATTCGTCGGGGGTCGAGAATGAAGCTGCGAGCCGGTTGATTCATATCATCGACGCGCGCGAGGTGAATCAGCCGCTCCGCGCGATCCGTTTCGACTGGAGCAGCACCGATGGCGTCTCGGAACTGAAAGTACGCATCGAGGCGAGCGAAGATCTGGATCGATGGCAGACCATCGTTCCGAACAGCACGCTACTGCTTGCCCAGCAGGATGGGCAGGAGCTGCGTCGCGAACGCATCGAGCTGCCGACGCGCGAATATGAGTATCTGCGTGTGCAGCGGGTCGATGGCGGGCCGCCGCTGGCGATCAATTCAGTGATGGCGGAACAGGTCGAGGCCGCCGAGGAAATCGAACCGGTCTGGTTCAACGGGGCTCGCATGCAGTCGAACGAATCAGAGGTGCTGCTGTTCGACGCCGCGCATGTCGCGCCGGTGAGTTATGCACGATTGCGGCTGCCACAAGAGAACAGCTCGGTTGGCATTGCCATTCAAAGTCGCAACGACGATGACTCTCCGTGGCGCACGCGTTGGAGCGGCGAAAGTTATGTCATCGTCACGGACACGACCCGGCGGGAAAGTCCGCCCGCGCGCTTCGATTCGACCACCGATCGATATTGGCGCGTGCAGCTTCAGAACGATCCGCAGGTGTATCAGGCCGCCGGCCTGGAGCTGGGTTATTACCCGGCCCGGGTTCGCTTCCTGGCCCAGGGAGCCGGGCCGTTCACCGTGGCTTTCGGCAGCCGTCGGGCGGAGGACGCGCATCCAGCCAGATGCGATGGCCTGCTGCGCGATGTGAGCGCGGCCGATCGTGAACGCATGGTCGAGGTGGGCTATCCGGGCCAGGTATTCGCCCTGGGGGGCGACACGGCCCTGCAGCCGTTGCCGAAAAGGACGTCGGTCAAAGTAGTGGTTTTATGGGTGGTCCTGGTGGTCGGCGTGGCTCTGCTGGTGGGAATGGCGCTATCTCTGCTCCAGCGGGTACGTAAACCAGCGCCTTGAACTAGAATGCGCGCCCTATGCGCTTTCCCGATCAATTCGATGTCATCGTCGTGGGCGGCGGCCACGCTGGCACCGAGGCTGCTTTGGCCTCGGCGCGCATGGGCGTGCGCACGCTGCTGCTGACCCAGAGCATCGAAACGCTGGGCCAGATGAGCTGCAACCCGGCCATCGGCGGCATCGGCAAGGGCCATCTGGTGAAGGAGATCGATGCGCTGGGCGGCGCCATGGCGCAGGCCGCGGATCGCGGTGGAATTCAATTTCGCATCCTGAATGCCAGCAAAGGCCCCGCCGTGCGGGCGACGCGCGCCCAGGCCGATCGCGTGCTGTACAAACAGGCGATTCGCTCAGTGCTGGAGAATCAGCCGAATCTCACGCTGTTCCAGCAGGAAGTCGCCGATCTCGTCGTCGAGCATGAGCGCGTGCATGGTGTGGTGACCCAGACCGGTATCGAATTCCGCGCGCGTGCGGTGGTGCTCACGGTCGGAACATTCCTCGCCGGCAAGATTCACGTCGGTCTCACCAATTATCAGGGCGGTCGCGCGGGCGATCCGCCTTCGAATCGCTTGGCTGAGCGGCTGCGCGCATTGCCGTTCCGTGTCGGACGATTGAAGACGGGCACGCCACCTCGCATCGACGGTCGCACCATCAACTACGAAGGTTTGCTCGAGCAGCCGGGCGACGAGCCCGCGCCGGTGTTTTCGTATCTGGGGCGTCGTGGCGACCATCCGCGTCAGGTGAGTTGTCACATCACCGCTACCAATGAACTCACGCACGAAATTATTCGTGCCGGCTGCGATCGTTCGCCGATGTACACGGGTGTGATCGAAGGCGTCGGGCCGCGTTATTGCCCGTCGGTG
>JBEVKA010000245.1:0-4402 GCA_040509855.1 Steroidobacter sp. | reverse complement strand
CATGGGCAAACCGGCCTGGGCGTGGGATGTGGGCCTGCATGGTCGGCCGCATGTGCTCGGCAATCTCAAGTCGGTACTCGGTGCGAAGAGCGGGCTCGGCGATTACGTGGGCTGGCTGGGCGCGAATTTCGATCCTTCGATTCGCTGGAGCGATCTGGACTGGCTGCGTAGCGCCTGGCAGGGTCCGCTGATCCTCAAGGGAATCCTGGATCCGGAAGATGCGAGGGCGGCGGCAGGGATCGGCGCGGATGGCATCGTCGTTTCCAATCATGGCGGTCGTCAGCTCGATGGCGTGTTGTCGTCGGCGCGTGCCTTGCCGGCGATTGCCGAAGCAGTGAAGGGCAAGCTCACCATCCTCGCGGACTCCGGTGTGAGATCCGGTCTCGATGTGGTGCGACTGTTGGCCCTGGGTGCGGACGGCGAGATGCTCGGGCGCGCCTGGGCGTATGCGCTCGCTGCGAATGGCGGCGCCGGCGTCAGCAAGTTACTCGACATCTTCGCCAGGGAGATGCGCGTGGCCATGGCGCTGACCAGCGTTTGCAAGGTAAGCGAAATCGACCGCTCCATTCTCGCCTGAAGGAACCAGCGAATGAGCCGGCCTCGTCCGAGTGTATTGATAACGCGCCGCCTGCCTGCGTCGGTGCTGGAGCGGCTGCGTGAGTCCTATGACGTCACGGTCAATCCCGACGATCGTTCGCTGGGCCGGGAAGGGTTGCTCTCGGCGCTGCGCAGTTTCGACGCGTTGTCGCCGACGATCACCGATAAGCTCGATGCCGAGCTGTTGCGCACGCCCGGCATTCGCACGCGGATCATCGCCAACTTCGGCGCGGGTCATGAACACATCGATCTGGCTGCGGCCAAGAGTGCGAACCTCGTCGTCACCAACACGCCCGATGCGCTCACCGATGCGACCGCGGAGCTGACGTTGCTGTTGATCTTGATGGCGAGTCGACGCGCCGGCGAAGGCGAGCGACTGGTGCGCGCGGGCAAGTGGGCCGGCTGGGCTCCAACCCAATTGCTCGGCTCGGATGTGAAGGGCAAGACGCTCGGACTCATAGGCTTCGGGCGCATCGCTAAAGAAGTGGCGCGACGTGCGCGAGCGGCGCTGGGTCTGCGCATCGCGTATTACTCGCGAAGCAAGGCGAGTGCGGAAGAGGAAGCCGCGTTGAACGCCGAGCATCACGCATCGCTCGAAGGTTTGCTTGCGGTCGCCGACGTCGTATCGTTGCATTGTCCCGGCGGCGCGGACACGCGCCATTTGATAAACACCGGAACACTTGCGCTCATGAAGCCGACGGCGATTCTCATCAACACGGCACGCGGTTCGGTCGTAGACGAAGAGGCGCTCGCGACAGCGCTTTCGCAGCGTCAGATCGCGGCGGCAGGTCTCGATGTCTACGAGCGAGAGCCGTCGGTTCCACACGCTTTGGTAGAACTAGAGAATGCGGTGCTGTTACCTCACCTGGGCAGCGCAACGTTGGAAGCACGGACTGCGATGGGCATGCAGATGGCAGACAATCTCGACGCTTTCTTCGGCGGCCGCGCGCCGCCCAATCGCATCGCCTGAAGCATCCATGACCTCAGCCTCACCCAGCGCGGCCTCGCTCATCGAACAAGCGATTCGCACGGCGCTGGTCGAGCACCGTCGCGGTCCACTGGTCGTCGGCGTGTGCGGCAGTCAGGGCAGCGGCAAGAGCACGGTCTGCAAAACATTGACCACTCGTTTCACCGAGGCGGGCCTCAAGGTCGCGAATCTCTCACTCGACGATCTCTATCTCCCGCTCGCCGAGCGAGTGAAGCTCGCGGAACTCGTGCATCCGTTGTTGCGCACTCGCGGTGTGCCAGGAACTCACGATACGAAACTGGGCATTCACACCTTGCATGATCTGGCGCATGCGGGAGAAGTGAAGCTGCCGCGCTTCGACAAGGCTCGTGATGATCGCCGTCCGATAGCAGCGTGGGATTCGATCACCGGGCCGGTCGATCTGGTGTTGTTCGAGGGCTGGTGTGTCGGCGCCAGGCCGCAGGGACTGGAAGCACTGACTCAGTCCGTCAACGCTCTGGAAGCGAACGAAGATGTGGATGGCCGATGGCGCAGGTACGTCAACGATGTCCTGAGCGGGGAATATCAGCGGCTGTTCGCCAAGATCGACTTGCTGGTGTTGCTCGCGGCCCCGTCGTTCGATGTGGTGTTGAAGTGGCGCACGCAGCAGGAACACGAGCTGCGCAAGCAGGCCCAAGGCGATCGATCCGGCGTCATGAGTGACGCCGCGCTGGCGCGCTTCATTCAACATTACGAACGGCTGACCAAACACGTGCTGATCGAAATGCCGCCGCGCGCCGACCTGGTGATTCGGCTGGCCGAAGATCGATCCGTCAATGTTCCAAAACACTAATCTCGAGGTGAACGCATGAAACTACTTCGATACGGCGCGCCGGGCCAGGAAAAGCCGGGATTGCTGGATGCCAGCGGCAAGATTCGCGACTTGAGCGGCGTGGTCAGGGACATCGCCGGCGATACGTTGACGCCTGCCGGTCTCGGCAAGCTCGCCGCGCTGGACCCTTCGAAGCTGCCGGTCGTGCCCGATGGCGTGCGCCTGGGTGCTTGTGTCGGTAAGGTCGGAAAATTTGTTTGTATCGGCCTCAACTTCTCCGATCACGCCGCGGAGTCCAATCTGCCGGCGCCTGCCGAGCCCGTGGTGTTCAACAAATGGACCAGCGCCATGGTCGGCCCGAATGACGACATCGAGATTCCGCGCAACTCGAAGAAGACGGATTGGGAGGTCGAGCTGGGCGTGGTGATCGGCAAGCCCGGCCGCTATATCGCCGAAGCCGATGCGCTGTCGCACGTCGCCGGCTACTGCGTCATCAACGATGTTTCCGAGCGTGAGTTCCAGCTGGAACGCGGCGGCACCTGGGACAAGGGCAAGGGCTGCGACACGTTCGGTCCCACTGGCCCATGGCTGGTGACGAAAGATGAAGTGCCGGATCCGCACGCGCTCGGCATGTGGCTGGAAGTCGACGGCAAGCGTTATCAGAACGGCAACAGCGGCAACATGATCTTTCGCATTCCGCTGCTCATCAGCTATCTCAGCAACATGATGAGCCTGCAGGCCGGCGACATCGTTTCCACCGGCACGCCGGCAGGCGTCGGCCTGGGGCAGAAGCCACCAGTGTTTTTGCGCCCGGGCAATGTCGTGCGCCTCGGCATCGACAAGCTCGGTGAACAGCGGCAACAGGTACGCGCGTACGCTTGATGCGCGTCGACTCGCACATGCATTTCTGGCGGTTCGATCCGACGCAATATTCCTGGATCGGCGCGCAGATGGACGTGTTGAGGCGCGATCGCCTGCCGGATGAGGCGTGGCCGCTGCTGACCAGCCGCAATATCGATCGGTGCGTTGCCGTGCAGGCGCGGATGAGCGAGCAGGAGACCGACTTCCTGCTCGGTCTCGCTTCCGGATATTCGTGGATCGCGGCCGTCATCGGCTGGGTCGACCTGTGCGACGAGCGACTGTCGCAGCGTTTGGAGCGCTGGGCCGGGAGCAAGCGATTGGCCGGCTTCCGTCACATCCTGCAAAACGATCCAAACGCCGGGGCGCTGGTGGATGGCGTCGCGTTTCGACGTGGCGTTGGCTTGTTACAAAGCCGGCGCATGATCTACGAGGTGCTGGTCACGGCGGATCAGTTGTCCGTCGTCACCGATTTCTGTCGCCACGCCAACAATCATTGGCTGGTGCTGGATCATTTGGGCAAACCGGATATTCGCAAGCGTCGCTTCGATGGCTGGCTTCGCGACGTGAAGCCGATCGCGGCGTTGCCTCACATGGTCTGCAAGTTATCGGGCTTGGTGACCGAAGCGAACGACGCGCGCGGCAACTTTGATGTCGATCATCTACGCGACTATCTGGACGCCGCGCTGGATCTGTTCGGAGCGCAGCGTTTGATGTTTGGATCCGATTGGCCAGTGTGTCTGCTGGCGGCTTCCTATGAGCGAGTCGCTGAGATCGTCGAAGACTGGTCCTCGCGACTCTCACCTTCGGACCGCGAGTCGATCTGGGGCGACACCGCTACTCGCGTTTACGGCATCCCTACGGCAGCGGGCGCAAACCCTCCGCTCTGACTTTCCAGCCTTGCTTTGGAAATCCCGGTGTCGGTGCGCTCTCGCCGTCCCAACCTGCAGCCATCAGCGCGACCGCGAGCAGCAGGCCGCCGTTGGAAGGAAAATACGTTTCCGCCAGCCGCCGATAGCCCGCGCCGTCGTCATTGTTGTTTCCGAGCGCTGACGGCACGAGGTCCGCCGCATGCTGATCCAGATGCATGCGCGGCGTCATGCCAGAGACACCGAACTGGAAATTCTTGCTCGGGCCCAGCAGGAACTCGATCGCTTTGTCAGGTTCAT
>JBEVKA010000244.1:0-7535 GCA_040509855.1 Steroidobacter sp. | reverse complement strand
ACGATTGTGCCTGGGTACGGAACGATTTTGAGGATCAACACGTGAGCACGCGAAAATTGCAAGCCAGGGTCCGTGCACGGACCCTCTTGCACGAGGGCTTCCTCAGTGTGTATCGGTACGAATTCGAGGTCGAGCGCCAGCGTGGCGGCACCACCCTGCTGACTTGGGAAATGATGGAGCGGGGTCACGCCGTCGCCGTGCTCGGCCACGATCCGGTGCGCGATGAGATCGTCCTGGTCAACGAATTCCGCCCCGGCGTGCTGGTCACGGGCGACTATCCCTATCGCGACAATCTGGTGGCCGGCGCCATCGACGAGGGTGAAACGGCGATCGAGGCGGGCGCGCGCGAAATGCAGGAAGAAGCCGGCCTCACGTTGCACGAGCCGCGGCTGATTCATCCCGGCGCCTTCGTGAGCTCGGGCGGCACATCGGAAAAGATTGCCCTGGTCTACGGGCGAGTCGATACCTCCGGCGGCGCAGGTATCTATGGCGTGGCCACGGAGCGGGAGGAAACACTCAGCGTGATTCTGCCGGCGCGTGTTTTCATCGAGCGCGTGCGCAAAGGCGAGATCACCGATCTCAAGACCCTGGTCGCCGGCTACTGGTTCGCCGAACGCCACGCCGACGGCGACTTCAACCGCTAGGCCAGCAGGCTGCGCACGCGATCGGGCGTGAACGGCATGTGACGGATGCGCTTGCCCGTCAGCGCGAACAACGCATTGGCCACCGCGCCACCCGTCATCGGCACACCCAACTCGCCCGCTCCACTCGGCGGCGCGCTGGAGGTGACGATCTCGACCTGCACCTCGGGCGCATCGCTCATCCTGAGGAATTGATAGTCGTGATAGTTGCTTTGCTGGACTTCGCCGTGCTCGATGGTGATGCGTTCCTTCAGCAGGCCGGACAGTCCCCAGAGAATGCCGCCCTCCACTTGTGCGATCAGATTGCGCGGCTGGATGACCAGGCCCGGGTCGACCGCGGCCCAGAACCGATGCACACGTAACGCACCGGTCGCCCGATCTACAGAAATCTCCGCGACGCCCGCGGCAACCGATGTTTTATAGGGCGCTAGTGAGATTCCGTGAGCCCGACCTGCCGGAGCCTTGCCGAAGCTCGACATTGCCACCACACGATCGAGCACTGCCGTGGCACGGGCATTGTGTCGCAGGTGACGACGTCGGAACTCGATCGGGTTCGCAGCCACCGCCGCAGCCAGCTCGTCGATGAAACATTCCGAAGCGAACTCATTGTGACCGGCGCCGATGCCCCGCCACGCCGCGATTCGTGCGCGCCGCGGTGTTATCACGTGCTCGGCGAGCAGGTGAGGCACTTCATATTCGCTGAGCTCGGAGCCCTCCATCACGAACAGGTCGCGATTCTTGGCGCGTTCGAGATTTTCCGCCGAGTAATAGCCCATCACCGACGCGCAGGCGACGCGATGATTCCACGCCTGAATACGGCCGTCGCCACCAAGCGTGGCGCGCAGCACTTGGGCAGTGGCCGGACGAAACCAACCGTTGCGGACGTCATCTTCGCGTGTCCACAGCACTTTGACAGGTCGGTGTACTTGCTTCGAGAGCAACAAGGCGTCACGCAGCAGCTCGCGAGTAAACATCGTGCGCCGACCGAACCCGCCACCCATTTGCAGCAGATTGACGCGGATCTTGTCGGGCGTGGTGCCCAGCACTTGAGTGGCAACCATCAGCACCACACTCGGCGCCTGCGTGCCCACCCAAACTTCGGCAGTCTTGCCATCCGGACCGACCGACGCCACCGCTGCGAGCGGTTCCATCTGTGCGTGATACACGTGATCGGTCGCGTATTCGCCAGTGATGACGCGCTCTGCAGCGGCGATGTTATTCAACGCCGTGCCTCGCTCGTGCCACACAGCGCCGCGTCGCTCGACTTCATGCGCAGCCTTCATATCGGCTTGCAATGTTTCGGCGCTGTTCGCGGAGCGGAATTCGGACTGCCGCGTCCATTCAACTTTCAACGCCGCCCGGGCCATGAGCGCCGTTTCCCACCGCTCGGCGAGCACGGCCACACCTTCGGGCAGCTTCGATATCGCAACCACACCTTTCATCGCCTTGGCTGCCGCATCGTCGATCGTCGCCGCCGACTCGCCTTCGACCGGCGCTCGCCACACAGCCGCATGCAGCATGTTCGGCACGTGCATGTCGATCGTGTATGTCTGCGCGCCGCGAGTCTTGGCTGGCACATCGGGTCGATCGACGTCATGACCGATCAATCGATACGCAGTGCGCGGTTTCAGGTCGGAGTCTTTGATCGCGGGTACATCGCCGATGAGCGGCAAGGCCGCGATCTCACCAAACGTGAGCTTGCGACCGCTGGCGGCGTGAGTGACGGTTCCGTTCGCTGCCTCCAGCCGTGATGGAGCCACTTTCCAGTGACGTGCAGCGCTATGAATCAGAACGCGTCGCGCCGCCGCGCCCGCTCGCCGCAAAGTATCGAAATAAGCTTCGACAGAGGTGCTGCCCGCCGTGTACAGCATGCCGAAGATCTTGGGATTGCCATGTGTCTTGGCATCGTGCGTCACCAGCTCGACGCGCACCTTCGACCAGTCCGCGTCCATTTCTTCCGCCGCGATCAACGGCAGCGCCGTAATCACACCTTGGCCCAACTCGGCGGAGCCGCTCTTGATGGTGACGATCCCATCCACGCCGATGGTGACCCACGCATTCAGCGCGTGACCGGCGGGCGGCGCTTCCGACGCGCTCGCGACTTTGATGACGCCGTCGGCAAGCAGCACAATGCTCAAACCACCGCTCGCAACAAGAAACGATCGGCGACTCAGCGATGTGCTCATGGCCCGACCTCGTCCGCCGCGCGCTCGATCGCCCGCACGATGCGTTGATAAGTGCCGCAACGACACAGATTGCCGTCCATGTGCTGCACGATCTGTTCGCGCGTGGGCTGTTTTACCTTTTGTAACAGCACCGCCGCCTGCATGATCTGTCCCGACTGACAGTAGCCACACTGCGGGACCTGTTCGGCGATCCACGCCTTCTGCAACGGGTGATCGCCATTGGCTGCGAGTCCTTCGATCGTGGTGATCGATTTGCCAACGACAGTGCTCACAGGCGTGACGCACGAGCGCTTCGCCAGGCCGTCGACATGCACGGTGCACGCTCCACACATCGCGATACCACAGCCGTATTTGGTGCCGGTCAGGCCGAGATGGTCACGCAGCACCCACAACAACGCAGTGTCCTCCGCCACATCCACGTTGCGCGGAGTTCCGTTCACGATCAACGTCAGCATACATTCCTCCCGAACGTCGGGACTCAAGTCGTCGGACAGGGACCGCCGGCGTCCGCCCACAAACGAAATCGCGCCACGAACTCGTCATGCGGAACCGACACCGGTGCACGCGCTCCACCCGGATCCCAACCCCACAGCACCAGCTTGTCGGATGCGACGTGCGTCAGCAGCGCGGGCAGATCGCGATTGCCGTTGAAACGCGGATTCTTGATCGACTCACACAACTCGCGCGGCGACATGCCGATCCAGGCCATCTTCTGATGCGGCGGCGGAAGTCCCCAATGCGGAGCGCCAGGCGGCGCATGCGGGCCAAAGTGCGTGGGCGAATTCTGCTCGCCATGACACGACGCGCAGGCAAGACCTTCGGCGCCGTGCCCTTCGGGGCCACGCACCACACTCATCGCATGCGGCACACCGGCGTCGAACTGCAATGGCGAATCGCCCGGAATGTGACAGTTCTGACAGCGTGGATGCATGAACACCGTGTGCACGGTCTGAAATGCTTCGACCGCCTCGCTGCGCGAAGCCACTGGCGACTGCGCGCAACTCATCGAGCCGAGCAAACCCACTATTAGTATTCCGCGGCAGGATCCGGAAATGACCGCGGCCTGCTCCGGAGCACCCGGCATATCGCAATCTCCTTTGTCGTTTGTGTGGTCCGCGCGTGAGCTTCGCGGGACGCCAGGCTAGCGACATGGAACGTTCGAGTGCTATCTATGGATTGCCGTGGGCTATCGAGAAATTGCGGTTTTGTTCACGCGGCCGTTGCCATGCTGCTCGCGGAAGGCGCTCGGTGTCACACCCATATGTTTACGGAAGGCAGCGGCGAAATGCGCCGGGCTGCCGAAGCCGCAATCTATGGCGATCTTTGCGATGTCATCTTCAACGCCACGCAGGCGACGCGAAGCCTCCTCGATGCGCAGCCGGAGCAGATGCTGGTGTGGCGTCTGGTCATAGACTTGTTTGAACATGCGAATGAGGTGGAACCGGCTCACGCAGGCGACCTTGGCCAGGTCCTGCAGCGTTAGAGATTTTTCGATGTGTGCCCGCATGTATTCGTGCACGCGCCTCATGCGACTGACGTCGCGTGATGGCTCATCCGGCTCGCGCACGCCGGCGTGACGTACCAGCAGATGCGTGGTGATGAACTGGGCAGCGGACTCGGCATACAGGTCCGGATAGCCGCGATTCATGGCGTCCGCCAGCCCCAGCAACACGCTCTGTAGCAGCGGATCTTCGGTGGCCAGCATATGCGGCATCTTCAATGTATGCGTGCAGAACAGTTCATCCGCGCACGCCTGGATGGTTGCGGCCGGCAAGTGCAGTTGAAGCGTCGAGTGCGCCGGTTGATTCTGCCACCGCAGCGTCACCTCCTCGCCCGGCGCCGTCATGCCGATGGAGCCGACGCCATAGCTGGCGCCCCGCCATTGGCCTCGATACAAACCTTCGATATTGCAGCGGCCCTGGGTCACCAGCACGATCAGATGATCCGCCGTCGCCGGCGTGGTGAATGCTTCGGCGTCGGGATTGTCCTCGTACGCCCGCAGCAGCAACGAACGCCAGCCTGCGGTGAAACTGCAGGCTGACATGCGGGCACGCAGATAAGTGTGCGCATCGAGGCTGGCGATCATGGAAGCCATTGTCCGGCGATCTTAACGCCAAAACTTGAACAATCGTGCTCGGCGGCCGTAGCCTGCGAGAATGAATGAAGTCACTGTCGCCGTCGTGCAGTCGACCGCCGTGCGTGAGCATGCAAGGCTGGCAATTCAGGCAGCCCAGCAAGGCGCACGGCTGGTCGTTTTTTTCGAGCCTGGCCTTGCCCCTGCTCCGGACGAGTCTCATGTGCAAATGTTGCAACAGATCGCCGACGCGCACGGCATCGTGATGGTCGCCGGCGCGCTCTGTTTCAGGCCTCGTCAGCCTGTCGAGACCCGCACCGAGGGCGAGGCGATGCTGATGGTAAAGGTTGGCCTGCCCCAAGCGTCGAGCGACGACCAAGCCCGCGAGTACAGCTCGCCCGCTTGTTTCCTGCACGAAGTCGATCAGGACGGCAGGAAATAACGGCGCACTATTGCCGAAGAAACATCACCATGTGCTCATCGTCGTAGAAACGACCGTCGATCCACAAGGCGCGTCGTTCCAATCCCCACGTCTCGAAGCCCATCGACACATACAGCTGCCGGGCGCGGGCATTGGCAGCGGTCACGGTGATATTGATCTGCTGCAGATCCGGAACGAGCGTCGCTTGCGTGATGATCTCGCCAATCAGCCGCCGGCCCAGGCCACCGCCGCGATGCTCGGGCAGGATATAGACACCCCAGATCGTTCCCTTGTGCCGCAGCTTCGGTCCGTCATCGCGATAGAACCCACCAACTCCGACCAGCCGGTCCTCGCTGAACGCGCCGATCACGAAAGCATCCACCGCGTTCCTGAGCTGGCCGGCGAAGTGCTGCAGCGGGCGCGCCGAGTTCACCTGATAGTCGGCGCTGAACGCCTCCGGCGACTCCTTCAGTCCATGCAAGCGGATCTGCCGAAAGAGTTCGGCGTCGGCATCGGTCAGGCGACGAAATTCCATGCGTGGCTTCCTGCGTCGGGTTCGCATGCAACGATACCTCAACCGCGCGGTACACTATTACCTTCATCGGGTATCGCGGGACTTTGCATGACCAGGCTGCAGACATATCGATCTCGAGTTGTTGTGGGCGTTCGGGGACTGATGGTCACCGTGGCTGTCGCCTTGGGCGTTGGCGCGTGCGCCGAGATGTCGCAGATCCTGGAATCCGGCGCGGGCGCCGCCGGTCAATCTGGTCAATCCAATCAGGGCGCGTTGACGCGCGCCATCAAGGAATCGCTCGAACTCGGTAGCACTCGCGCTTCAGATCTGCTGTCGCGGGCCGGCGGCTATCAGAACAGTCCGATCTATCGCATCCGGCTGCCCGAGCCGGTGCAACCCATCGCTGGCCGACTGCGACAGTTCGGCCTGGGTGGGCAAGTGGATCGCATCGAGGCTCTCATGAACCAGGGCGCCGAGCGCGCGGCGGTCGAAGCCAAAGCAGTGTTCATCAACGCGGTGCGAACCATGACGGTGACGGACGCGATGAGCATCGTGCGCGGGAGCAATACGGCAGCGACAGATTACTTTCGTCAGCGCACTGAAGCCGAGCTGCGGCAGCGTTACTTGCCCATCATTCAGAACAACCTGCAGCAGGTTGGGTTCTACAAGCAGTATCAGCAGCTGCTGTCGGCTTACAAACAACTGCCGCTAGCCAACAAGCCCGACCTGGACCTGGAGCAGCACGTGCTCACCCAAAGTCTCAACGGGTTGTTCACGCAAGTCGGCGAGGAAGAGAAGGCGATTCGCAAGGATCCGCTCGGCCGCGGCAGCAGTGCGATCGCCGCTGTGTTCGGCCGTTAGAGCCAGTAGGAGAACAATCCGACGGTGAATTCCTTCATCCGTCGCCACACCGAACGCTTCTCCCAGCGCGCGAGGTCGACTGGTCGCGACGCGCGCTGATCCTTGGTGAAGACTTCATCCATGCGCTGGCCGAAGTCGCGACTGATGACGATGGCATTGGCCTCGTCGTTGTGCAGGAAGCTGCGCATGTCCAGATTGGCCGAACCGATGATGGACACCGTGCCGTCGATGACCACGCTCTTCGCATGCAGCAGCGCGTCCTTGAGTTCATAGATGTGAACTCCCGCTTTCAGTAGCCGCGTGTAAGTCGCCTGCGTCGCGTTGAGCACGAGCTTGGAATCGGTGAACGCCGGCAGGATCACTCTCACATCCACGCCACGGCGCGCCGCCTCCTCCATCGCGGTCAACAGCTCATCGTTCGGCGCGAAGTACGCATGCGTGATCCACAATCGCTTGTGTGCATTTCTGAAGGCGCCCAGATAAGTGCCATACAACGAGCGATCATCGGACTCGCTGTCGTTGGCGACGATCGCGACCAGCATGTCGCCGGTGGCGCGAATCTCTGGGAAATATTTGCTGCTCTCGTCCGCTTTCTGGCTCTCGCCGGCCTTGGCCCACGAGTCGAAGAACAGCCGCTGCAGCTGTTTCACCGCCGGGCCCTGGATGCGCACGTGAGTGTCGCGCCAGCCATCTTCCACGCCGCGTTTCGGTCCGGGCCGGCTGGCCGAGGCACTCGAATAAGTGCTGTCGATGTTGATGCCGCCGGTGAACCCGATCTTGCCGTCGACCACCACGATCTTGCGATGATCGCGGTTCTGAATTTCCCAGACCTTGGGAT
>JBEVKA010000243.1:0-3464 GCA_040509855.1 Steroidobacter sp. | reverse complement strand
GCCGAACGCGGCCGTGATGTTGCCGCGGGCCTTGTCCACCGGCGGGAAATCTTCGGTGAGATCGTCGATGCGCAGCACGTTGCGCGGCTTGCCCTTCGGGAAGTCACTGCGCAACGTAAAGAGCAGCCGGCCTTCGACCGGCACTTCGCCGGTCAGCAGGCGGACCGCCGCCATACGGTCATACAGCGCGTGCTGCGGATTGGCGAATGTGTAGCGGCGCTTCTTGCCGATCGCCGTCCACTCGATCATCTGGTCGCCGCCGAAGATCGCGCCCGGGCGATCCAGCAGGTCGGCCACCAGCAGGCCCCGCTGGGTCAGCAGCAGGTAGTGCACGTGGATCTGCCCGCCGTTGCCGTTGGGGATCAGCACGTTCCTGAGCATCTCGTAGGCGACGCTGGCGATCGCCGCTTCGATGGCCTTGCGATTGCGATAGGCGCGGAACAACAAATATAACCAGACGAGCAGCGCCGCCACCGCGGCCGCGCCGGCAGCTGGAATCGCCCAGAAGGGAATCTGTTCGGGAAGCGCCATGAATCAGGTGTGTTGTAAATGCGTCCGTAAAGCCTGGAGCGACGGCTCCAGTTCCGTCTCTTGCCTCGGCAGGGACAGCAGCCTTGCCAGGCTCGGTGGCACCGGCACTTCCTGCCCCGTCTGCGGCTCGACGATGTCGTTGAATTTGGCGGGATGGGCGGTCGAGACAATGACCCAGTGGCCCCGCGCACCACGCGAGAGCATGCGTCGATAGACCTTCGCGGCCGTCGCGGTGTGCGGGCACCAGACCCGCTGCAGCTCGTGCGAGTCACGTCGCAGGGTGCCGCGAATCTCGATGTCATCGACGCTCGACGCGCCAACCTGACCCTGCAGCTCCTCGAACTCCGGATGCAACGTCCGCAGCCGCTCCATATTGCTCGGGTTGCCCACGTCCATCGCCGACGCCAGGGTCGGGATGCTCGCGCGCGGCTGCCACTCGCCGGAGCGCAGGAAGTCGGTCACCGTCTGGTTGGCATTGGTCGCTAGCACGATTTCGCCGATGGGCAAGCCGATGTGACGCGCCCACACGCAGGCCATGGCATTGCCGAGGTTGCCCGTGGGAATGATGAAGTTGGCGCGCCGGCCCAGCTGGCGCCACAACTCCAGGCCCGCCTGCGCGTAGTACACCATTTGCGGCAGCAGGCGGCCGATGTTGATGCTGTTCGCGGACGACAGCTGATGCGATTCCCGAAGGGCAGGATCGAGGAACGCCTCCTTCACCATGCGCTGGCACTCATCGAAGCTGCCATTGACCGCGAAGGTGCGGACGTTGCCGCCCCAGCACGACAACTGCTGTGCCTGCCGTTCGGACACCAGCCCCTTGGGGTACAGGACCACCACATCGACCCAGGGCTTGTTGTGGAACGCGGCCGCGACTGCGCCGCCCGTATCGCCAGACGTCGCGACCAGAATGGTCAGCTTGCGCTTTTCATTGCGACGGATCCGTTCCATGCACGCCGCCAGAAAGCGGGCGCCGAAATCCTTGAACGCGCACGTCGGACCGTGAAACAGCTCCAGCACCGACGCAGGCGCCGGGGCGTGTTCGAGAGTCACGAGCGGCGCGGGAAAGTTGAATGCTTCACGACAGATCGCACCCAGCTCCGCCGCCAGCGGATCGCCTTCGGCGAATGGCGTGAGCAAACATTCGGCGATGGCCGGCAAGTCGGTCAGCCCATCGAACTGGCGCGTGGCGAAGTGCGGGAAATCAGCCGGAACATACAAACCGCCGTCGGGCGCAATGCCACGGGCGATGGCCTCGCTGAGCGAAGCCTGATGCGAAGAATCTCGGGTGCTGATGAAGCGCATGAATGGCAGTCGTTATTATTCTGAAGTTCTAATCGACTACCCGCGCGCCCACCGCCTCGAGCGTGGAGATCCACGCGTCGGTCTCCATGCGCTGCGTGCGGAAGCCGGCGACCATCGCGTCGCGAATGCGCTCGGCGTCCTGTTGTTCGCACCAGGCAAAAATCGTCGGCCCGGCGCCGGAGATGGAGCAGCCCAACGCTCCGTTGCTCATCGCGCCCTGCTTCACCGCCTGGAATCCCGGGATCAGCACCTGCCGCTGCGGCTCGATGATGACGTCTTCGAGCGACTCGCGGATCAGCTGCAGATCGTCGGTGAAACAGCCGGTGAGGAACCCGGCCAGATTCGCCGACTGCCAGATCACGTTCGACAGATCGATGGAGCGATTCAGGATCTTCCGTGCCTCGCGCGTCGACAGCATCATGTGCGGATGGACCAGCACACAGCGCACGCTCTTGGGCACAGGAATTTGTTTGACGTTGGGATTGTCGATGCCCACCGTCAGCACCAGGCCGCCGAACAGCGACGGCGCGATGTTGTCCACGTGCACCGAGCCACTCGCCACCGCTTCGCCCTTCATCGCGAACTTGAGCAGTTCGAGCTGCGTCAACGGTTGCGCCAGCAACGCGTTCGCGGCCACCACGCCGGCGACGGCCGACGCCGCTGAGCCGCCCAGGCCGGAGCCGAGCGGAATGCCCTTTTCGATCGCGAGCTCGATACCGAAGTCCAGATTCAGATCCCGCACCATACTCAAGACCGCCATACCGGCGGTGTTCTTCTCCGGCTCCTTCGGTAAATCCACCGTGGTGCCGGTGATGGAAGTGATGGTGACGCCCGGCGACGCGACGCGACGCGCAGTCACGCGATCGCCGATCGCCTGGAAACTGTGGCCGAGCACGTCGAAGCCGACCGCGACGTTGCCGATGCTGGCGGGAGCAAAAGCCGTTGCGCTGTTTCTGTCAGACTTGGGACGACTCACAACCTGGCTCCCAAATACGCGCACACACGCAACAGATCGCCGAACACACCGGCAGCAGTGACTTCGGGCCCGGCACCTGGACCCTGCACCACCAGCGGATTCTGGTTGTAACGCTGGGTCAGGAAGCGCACCACGTTGTCGGTGAGATTGATGTTGGCGAAGGTATGCGAGCGCTCCAGCTCGACCAGCCCCACCGACGCTTTGCCGCTGGCCGCATCGAGCGAACCTACATAGCGCAGCACTCGGTTGCGCCCACGAGCAGCCTTCAAGCGCTCGGCCATCGGCGCGTCGAACTCGGGCAATCGATCCAGGAATTCTTCCGGTGCACAGCTGCTGAGCGCGTTCGGCACCAGCCCTTCGAGCTGCACGTCACCCAACTCCAGTCGCAAGCCCATTTCGCGGCCCAGGATGATGAGCTTGCGCGCGAAATCCAGGCCTGACAGGTCATCGCGCGGATCTGGCTCGGTGTAGCCCTTCGCCTTTGCCGCCCGCACCACTGCCGAGAATGGCTCGGAGCCGTCCCATACGTTGAACAGGTACGCCAGCGTGCCGGACAGGATGCCTTCGATGCGACGGATCTGATCGCCGGTGTCGCGCAGGTCCCGCAATGTTTGAATCACCGGCAGACCGGCGCCCACCGTCGCTTCATATA
>JBEVKA010000242.1:0-11346 GCA_040509855.1 Steroidobacter sp. | reverse complement strand
TTTCCGCTGCTTCACGAGTGTGGCCCTTGCTTATTTACGTCGGGCGAGCAGCCACACGCCAGCGACGACCAGCGAGGTGCC
The DNA here is from genome assembly GCA_040509855.1 of Steroidobacter sp. Taxonomy (GTDB): domain Bacteria; phylum Pseudomonadota; class Gammaproteobacteria; order Steroidobacterales; family Steroidobacteraceae; genus Steroidobacter. The sequence continues at coordinate 11,265 of JBEVKA010000242.1, read as the reverse complement.
CGCGGCGATCCAGGCGTTGAACGGCTCGTCCAGCAGCAGGGTGCTCAGCAGGATGGTCGACATCGGGCCGATCATGCCCACCTGCGCGGTGATGCCGGCACCGACGCGCTCCAGCGCAATCATGGTCATGAGCACCGGCACGAAGGTGCACAGCGTGGCATTGAGCGCCGACAGCCACAGCACCTCGGGCGCGACGGCCATATCGCTGACCGGCTTCAAAACAAAGAACTGACCGATACACAGCACGGACGCGATGGTCGTCGACAGGCCGGTGATTCGCAGCGCGCCGAGCCGGCGCACCAGTTCGCCGCTGTAGACGAGATACATCGCGTAGCTGACAGCACTGCCGAACACGAGCACGGTGCCGAGCACGACATCCGGCCCGGCGCGCACGTCGTGCCCGAACACGAGCAGCACGCCGATGTAACTCGAACCGAGCGCCAGCCATTGCCGGTGCGTGACTTTGGTCTTGAACAGCAGCAGGCCGGCGAGCAGCACGATGGTGGGATTCAAATACAGAATCAGCCGTTCCAGGCTGGCGCTGATGTATTGCAGGCCGAGGAAGTCCAGCGTGCTGGCGAGGTAATAGCCACAACATCCAAGTCCGAACAGCGCGAGCCAGTCGCGGCCGGTGAGCGGCGCCTTGCCTCGCCCCGACCACCACGACAGCGTCACGAACAGCGGCATGGCGAACAGCATGCGATACATGATGGTGGTGATCGCATCGACGCCATAGCGATACGACAGCTTGACGATGATGGCCTTGCACGAGAACGCGATCGCTCCGCCAGCCGCGAGCAACACGCCGATCAACAATTCACGCGGTTCTTTGGGGGCGGTAGCGGCTTGGGCATTCATGGGCGAGAGTACAATCGAAAGATGCGACTCTAGGGGCGACGCCATGAACACACAATCGGCCGGAGATCTGCTCACCGCGCCATTCACGACCAAGCCGATCGCTCTGATCGGCGCGCCGACCGACACGGGCGCGAGCGACCGAGGCTCCTCGATGGGCCCGGAAGCGTTGCGCGTGGCCCGGCTCGGCGAGGCGCTCGTGGAGCGCGGTCTGCGAGTCATGGATCTCGGCAATCTCAATGGTCCTCGCAATCCGTGGCAGGAGCCGGTCAGCGGCTATCGCCATCTCGCCGAAGTCACGGAGTGGAATCGCCTCGTGCACGACGCGGTGTACTCGGCGCTGACGCAGGATCATCTGCCCATCCTGCTCGGCGGCGATCACTGTCTCGGCATCGGTTCGATCAGTGGCGTCGCGCGCTATTGCCGGGAGCAGGGCAAGAAGCTGCGTGTGTTCTGGTTGGATGCTCATGCCGATTTCAACACCAGCGAGCTCTCGCCCAGCGGTAACATTCACGGCATGCCGGTGGCATGTCTGTGCGGTTTCGGTCCGCCGCAATTGACGGAGCTCGCCGGCCACCGCCCGGCCATACGGCCGGACTGGATCCGACAGATCGGCATTCGCAGCGTCGATCCGCTGGAGAAACGTTTCGTGCACGAGCAGGGGCTGGAAGTGTTCGATATGCGCTATATCGACGAACACGGCATGAAGCACACCATGGAGCAGGCGCTGCTGGACCTGGATCAGGACACGCATCTGCACGTGAGCTTCGATGTCGATTTTCTCGATCCCGGGATCGCGCCCGGCGTCGCCACCACCATTCCCGGCGGACCCTCGTATCGCGAGGCGCAGCTGTGCATGGAAATGATCGCGGACACCGGCCGCATGGCGTCGCTCGATGTGATGGAACTGAATCCGGCATTGGACGTTCGCAACAAGACCGCGCTGCTGGCGGTGGACCTGATCGAATCGTTGTTTGGAAAAAGCACCCTGATGCGCCGCCCCGCCCTGTGATGGCGCATGTAATCAGGGCGCACGAACTGGAGCACGTATGAAATTGGTATCTCTCGTCGGCCTGCTGGCAGCGCTGATTGGAGGCGTGGCCGCCGCCGCACCCGCCGGCACTCTGTTGGTGCTCAACAAGTCCGACGACACGGTGTCGCTGGTCGATCTGGAAACACAAGAGATCAAGGCGACGCTGCCCACCGGCGACAGCCCGCACGAAGTTGCGGTGTCTCCAGACGGCAAGACCGCCGTCGTTTCCAATTACGGCGACACGAAGAATCCAGGCAAGACGCTCACCGTCATCGACGTGCCCGGCAAGAAGGTAGTGCGCACCATCGACCTCGGTGACTACAGCCGGCCGCACGGCATCGCCTGGCTGCAAGGCGACAATGTGGCCGTCACGGTGGAGGCGAGCAAAGCGCTGCTCGTCGTCAGCACCAGCGAAGGCAAGGTGAAACATGCAATCGCGACCGATCAGATCGGCTCGCACATGGTTGCGGTCAGCCCGAAACATCGCCGCGCGTTCACCGCCAACATCGGCTCCGGCTCGACCACGGTGGTGGACCTCACTTCTCACAAGCGCATCACCGACGTCGCGACCGGCAAGGGCGCGGAAGGCATCGCCGTGGCGCCGGACGGCAGCGAAGTGTGGGTGACCAATCGCGACGCCAACACGATCTCGGTCGTCGATCCCGCCACGCTCAAGATCACATCGACGTTGCAGCCGGGTGAGGTGCCGATTCGCGTGAAGTTCACGCCCGACGGCACGCGTGCGCTGATCTCCAATGCGCGCTCAGGTGACGTCGCGGTGTTCGACACTGTCACCAAGAAGCTGGTCGGCCGGGTTCCCATGCAGGAAGCGGGAAAGGAAGCGCCTCGCGGCGAAGCGCGGCCGCTGGTCTCGCAGTTCGGCGACGGTCCGGTGCCGGTGGGCATCCTGATGCCTGATCCGTTGTCGGTGGCGTTCGTCGCCAACACCAACGCCGACACGGTGACCATGATCGATCTGAACACCTTGAAGATCGTCGGGCGCTTGAAAGCGGGCCGCGAGCCGGACGGGCTGGGCTTCTCGGCGGTGGTGCGCTAAAAACGTCGCCAGGAATGTTGTCGTCAACGCCGCGCGACCGCGTGCGTTGTTCGGCACATGAAGACCAGGATCGTTGCGCTGCTGGCGCTCACCTTGCTCACGGGTGAGGCCGCCTTCTCCAAGACACTCGAAAACGTCTCCTACGGCTCCGACCCGGCGCAGCGAATGGACATATTCGCACCGGACAACGCCAGGAACGCACCAGTGATTTTCATGGTGCACGGAGGAGGCTGGCGGCGAGGCGACAAGGCGATGCCGGGCGTCGCGAAGAACAAAGTCGCGTACTGGCAGCCGCGCGGCTTCGTCGTCATCTCCACCAACTACCGCATGATCCCGACGGCGAATCCGCTCGAGCAGGCGGATGACGTGGCGCGCGCCATCGCTCACGCGCAACGCCAGGCGGCGTCATTCGGTGGTGATCCAAACAAATTCATTTTGATGGGCCATTCAGCGGGCGCGCATCTGGTGAGTCTGTTGAATGCACAGCCTCAGCGTGCAACCAAACTCGGTGCTCGCCCGTGGCTCGGCACGGTGTCGCTCGACAGCGCGGGATTCGACGTGGTGAAGATCATGGAATCGCGTCATCCGCGACTCTACGATCAGGCGTTCGGTACCGACAGACAGTTGTGGCGCGACGCCTCGCCGATTCATGTGATGACTCAGGAGACGAAGCCGCTGCTCGCGGTGTGCTCCACCAAGCGCCCGGACGATCCGTGCTCGCAAGCTTACGGGTACGCCGCGAAGGCGGCGTCGATGCTCGCGCGCGTGCAAGTGTTGGAGCAACCGCTATCGCACGGGCAGATCAATGCGAAGCTCGGCGATCCAGGTCCATACACGGCAGCGGTGGAGAAGTTCATCGAGTCGCTGCTGAGCAGCTGACTCAACCGTACAGAATGGGCCGGATCAATTGCGCGTCATCGTATTTGAGCGAATTGATGCGTGGACTCACCGCGTGCACGACCATGCTTTCCTGCGGATAGGTTCGTAACAACGAACGGGCGCGTGCGGTCGAACCGTGCAGCCAGGGATCGTACTCGTCCCGATGCAGGATCGCGGGCATGTGCTGTGAGGTATTGTGAACATCGGCGAGCAAGGGATTCGGCGGCACCGTCACGATCGCGCAACTCTCGATCACGTCGTCCTCATCCTTGTCGACACTGCGATCCCAGATGCCGGCGATGCCGAACACCGAGCGGTTCACGAGTCGCGCGAAATACGGCTGCAGATAATTCTGTGACGTGAGCTGCCAGCCATAAAAGCCCGAGATCGGCAGGATGCAGCGTTGACTGCGCCACCACGCGCCGCTGAATGCTTTGTCGCGATCGAGCTCTTCCGCGGAAGCGTGCGTCGTACAGGCCTTGCGCGGATCGCCCTCGGCCCAATCCGGAATCAAACCCCAGCGCATCATCACGCCTTCGGACTCGCCTTCGTGCAGCCGGATCACGGGTACGTTGTTGCGCGTGGAGACGTTGTAGCTGGGCGCGAATCTCCACCATGCATGCAGCAGCGGGAACTCGTGTTCCACGGCCGTCTGATGCGCAATGACGAAACGTTCACACATGACCATATATCCGCGATTGCAGCGAATCCGCTTGCGCCGACGGCGCGAAGCCGCGGCGTTCAGCCCGGCAGCTTCAATTCGATGATCTCGGCGCGCACCGAATCGTCGGCGACATACAACTTCGCCACCGCGATCGGCAAACGAAACCGGCGTGGCCCGGCGCTGCCGGGGTTGATGAACAGCACGCCTTCGCGCTCCTCGACCTCGGGCTTGTGCGAATGGCCGCTGATGACCACGGAAAAGCCCGCGTGCGACGGGCTCAAATCGATCTGCGCCAGATCGTGCAACACATGAATGGAATGTCCGCGCACGTGGATCGACAACGTATTGGGCAGGCGCTCGGCCCATTCGCCCTTGTCGTTGTTGCCGCGAACCGCAGCCACCGGCGCGATGGTCTCCAGCCGCTCCAGCACGATCGGCGAGCCGATATCACCCGCGTGCACGATGCGCTGGACGCCCACGAGCGGCATGAGCGCCTCGGGCCGAATCAGCCCGTGCGTATCGGAGATGACTCCGATCATGGTCACATTCTCGGGAACAGCGGGGCGATCGATGAACATGTTCAGCAACAGGTCGGCAGCCGACGACAGGCCAAACTGTAAACGCGCCGACGGTCACAGAGCTAGCTGCGAACTTACACAGCCCGCGCGAGTGCGCGGGCACACCAATATCACACGAACGTCTGGCTCTTGGGCACGCGGACCACGATGGTGCCGGCGATCTTGTCGTGCCAGGTCTGGCGATTGTTGTCGAAGGCCATCCAGAAGAAGCCCAGGCCCGCGGCCACCAGCGACAGGAGACAACCCAGCGCGCGCACGATGGCGGTTTCCCACTCGATGTCGCGCGCATCCGTACGCACTACCCGTAGATTGAAAATGATGCCGCCGACCGTGGTGCCCTTGAGCTTCCACATCAACGCGCCGTAGCCGGCCAGCGCCACCAGTAGCACATTGGCTGAGGATTCCAGCCACGCCATCAGCACGCCGATCAGGAGCACATCGATGAACAGCGCGCCCATGCGGACCCAGAATCCGGCGCGCGGCATGTTGATGAATTCGAGATTGGTTGGATTGGCAGGCGGGGCCAGCGGCGGAACTTGCGTCGTCGGAGGCGGCAGCACGCCGCCTTCAGTCACACCAACAGTGGCATCCACTGGTGCTCCCGCTGTCGCCATTGCAGGCGCCGGCGCTGCATTGGTCGGGCGAAGCGCAAGGATCAGTGTGAAGGCCACCGCGCCGAGACCGATGAAGCCCAGCACGTTGTATGCGATGAAGCCGAGCACCGGCACCGTGTACATCAACATCGCGATCAAGCCGCCGATCAGCACGGCGAATGCAACGTGACCGAGAGGCGCGATGCCCGTGAAGCGAGTGATACGTCGGCCGAGCGCGCCGAGCACGACGGCCTTGCCGAAGATGCCGGCGCAGAACAATCCGAAGCCGAGGAACGGCACCAGCGCGATGCCGATGATGGTGATCGCCAGCACCACCATCATCACCGGCGACAGCAGTATGGTGAGGATCGCGGCGACCACGGTCTGCGCGGGTCGTTCTTCGAGCGTTTCGATACAGCGCTTGACGCTGCCGTCGAACAACAGCGCCAGGATGACGTACAGCGCCAGGAAACCGAACGCCGTCCACCAGGCCCAGCGCACGTCGGAGTCGAAGGCCAGCGGCCGGCCGTAGAGGAAACATTCCTTGAACCAGGCGCGCAGGCCTTCCATGCGGCCGAAATGCTCGCCGAACGCGATCTGTTGCTGCGTGCCGCCGATCTTGGATGCGGGATCGCGTGTGATTCTGCCGCCGACGGACACCACATCGCCGCGCACGTTCGCATTCGGCCCGAGTTCGACGTTGCCCATCACCGCGATGACTTCTTCGCCGACGTCTCCATCGACATAGGCGTCACCCATCAATGCAACGACAGCTTCGCCGACGGATCCAGAGGCGCGCGCATTGCCGCCGATCGCGACGACCGCTTCATAGACATCGCCGAGGGACTCGGCCGAACCGAAGATGGAAACGACCGCCGCGGCGGTTTCGTTGGCCGCCAACTTGGAGTCATCGCCGATGTGCAGTACCACGTTGTCGCGATTGCGACCATGCCAGCGCCGCTCACGTTCCGCTTCTCGTATGGCTTCGGCAGCCACGCGTTCGGCGTCCGCTGCCTCTTCACGCGCCCGCTCCAGCTCGATCTCGATGTCGACCTTCGGCGATGGATCGACAGCACGCTCGGGCGGCGCCGGAGGTTCGGGTTGCTGCGCGAAGGCAGGGGAGTGAGCCAAGCCGGTGAAGGCCAGCGTCACAACTAACAACATAGATTGGAGCGAATGATTCATACGGTTTCCGGTCGCATCAGCGCGACGCATACAATGTTCGATAGGCGGCGGCGCTGACGCCGAACAACATCAGATAAAAAACACCGATCACGGCGGCGCCGGCGTAAATCCACCACGAAGGCAAGCTGCGCAGAACCGCGAAGATCGAAACGAACAGCGCATGGATCCACGCGAGCTCGGCGAACAGAGCCGCACCGCGCGCAGCCGGATCGATTGGCCCCAGCACTAGCGCGACGCCATCCAGCCCCAGTTTGACGAACACGATCGATGCCGCCAGGAACAACACGCGCGCCGCCATCGGCCAATGCGCGAAGCTGGTCTGCCACCACGGCACCATGCGCTGAGCGATCGCTGCCATGACCTTGCTTTCGAAATCGCCTGGCGCGCGCCGCATCGGTTGATCGCGCAGCGCGCTGTCGATGAAGCGCTCGAGCCGTTCGGAAGAGGAGGGAGGGTTGGGTTTGCTCATGGTGGCGGCCTCAGAAACAATCCGCCGTGAGGCCACGGGCTGCGAGCGATTTCGCCAGCGCCGCCCGGGCCCGCAGAATGTCGATCTTCACTTTTGCCAGCGAGATGCCGAGCTGGCGCGCGATGTCGTCGTACGACATCTCTTCGAAGTGATACAGCACCAGCGGCACGCGCCGATGATCCGGCAGCTGACTGAGCGCCTCGGCAACGATTGCCCGGCGCGCATCCGCGTCCATGTCGACGACTTCGGAATCGGGCTGCGGAAATTCGATCTCGCCGTCATCCTCGTCGTCGCCACGCAGCTCGGTGAAAAACTTCCAGCGACGCCGATAGCGGGTGGCGTGGTTCAGCGCCAGGTTGCGCGCCACGGTCTTGAGCCAGCCGCCGGCGGCGGGGCTTTCGCGCAGCTGGGCGAAGTTCTCATAGGCTTTCAGGAACACCTGCTGGGCGATGTCCTCGGCCGGCCCGTCCCGGCCCGTGATGCGGACGGCGGTGGTGAAGACCATGTCTTGATAAGCACGCATAAAGCCTGCGAATTCGTCCTGGCGCGGAGTGTCCGATGGTTGCCTTGCCACGATGGTGAGTGTCGTTTAGCGAGAGAACACCGGGTCGCCGGGAAAGTTACGGGCCGGATGAATGCCTGCCCGGGGGCGCACAAACTACCCGTGCCGACGTAAAAATGCGACGTCCGGCAGGGACTTACAGGGGCGCGCTTATATTCAACGCCGGCCAGATTGATAAACTGCCCCGCAGCTTGCAGGCAATGGCGCCCGCTTCGCACCCCGGCCCATTGCCTGACGCTTTTCAAGACAATTGATTTTACTGATGACAGCGACGACGCGACCGACACTCACCCACCAGCTTCCGGTGCTGGCCTTGCTGGTCCTCGTCTCGGGCCTGACGGCCTGCGCCGTGCCCACCGTGCGGGAGCCCGAGACCGTTGCGGTTCGGGCCAACTCGCTCAACCCGGCCTATTCCTCGGTCAATGCCCAGGTGCTCAGCGATGCGGCCAAGGTCGACTACAGCTTCGCGGCTTCGCTCGATCCCAACGTGGACACGCTCACCCGGCTGCAATCCTCATACACCCAGAGTGTGGGCGAGCAGGAGAGCCTGCGCGTTGGCGATTCGGTCAGCACCGTCGGCATGTGGGGCACGAGCGTGCGCTACGGCGGCATGCAATTCGGGACGCACGCCGATACGCGCGATGACGTGATCGATTCGGGCCAGCTGGCGTCGTCCGGCATGGCCGTGCTGCCGACCGTCGCCGATGCGCTGTTCGCTTCCACCGGCGAGTCCGGTACCAGCCTGGGCGAGCGCAATCTATCGGTGAACCGTTCGCTGCCTTCGGGCGGCGAAGGTTGGAACCTGGCGGTGAAGGATGCGCTCGGTCATTCGCAATCCGTCGCCGGCCCGATGATCGCGAGCACGCGCCTGGTGCAGGAAGGGTGTTCGGATTTTTCCGTCGGGTTCGGCAAGGTGCGTGAAGACTACGCGCTCACCAGCAACGCGTACGGACCGATGTTTGCTAACACCACGGTGGCTTGCGGCGCGCCGCTCGGCTTCACCGTCGAAGGCCACGGTGAGTATCTTGCGGATCAGGTCGCTGCGCTCGGCTTCGGCGTCGCTCGACGCATCGGCCCGTTGGGCACGGCGTCGGTCGCGTTCGCTCAAAGCAACGCCGATGGCGGCGGCTCGGGATGGATGTCCAAGGTGGGCTTCGACCACACCAATGCGATGTTCAATGTGATGCTGCGTTCCCGCTTTCAGAGCCGGGAATTCCGCGATATCGGCAGCGTGGCGCTGAACGATCCGATCATGCAGCGTGACCTGGCGAGCGTCGGCGTCAATATGACCAGGACGTCGAGCCTGTCGCTCGCCTATGCGACGCAGACCACGTGGGCGCGTGAGCGCACCAACCTGATCGCGATCAAACAAAGCATGGGCGTCGGTCGCGGCACCATGTCCATGAGCGCGGGTCATTCGCTCGAAGACAATTTCGGCTCTTCGCTGTTCATTTCATACAAGCGACCGTTCGGTTCGATGCGGCCGGTGCGTCCCGCCGCCATCGACGAATTCGACTTGCAGCTGCCTCAGATCAACTGACGAGATCAGTTATCGCGCCGGCCCGGCCGGGCGCAGCATCTCGATATGCGGAATGCCGTCCTCGTCATAAGGCTCGGACGCCTGCGCGAATCCCAGCGACCCGTAGAACTTGTGCAGGTGAGCTTGCGCGCCGATGCGCGTAGGCAACGTCGGGTACAGCTCGTAAACCTTGTTCAACCCTCGTGCGACCAGTTCGCGGCCCAGGCCAGTGCCGCGACCGATCTTGGTGGTGATGATCCGACCGAGCGAGGGTTCAGTGAAACTCACGCCGGGCGCGATCACGCGCAGATACGCCGCCACGTCGTCACCCGACCATGCGATCAGATGCAAGGCTTCCAGATCCTTGCCGTCCATGTCCAGATACGGACAGTTCTGCTCGACGATGAATACCGCCTGGCGTGCAGCGAAGATTGCGTAAATTTGTTGCGGCGAGAGTTCGGCGTACTGACGCCACTGCCATTGAATCGACATGGAACGAACGCGTCCTCAATGAGTCATCGAATTGTGCCTGTAACTCGCCGCCGCAGGCGGCGAGTTGTGTCCGCGCTAGTGAGTCATCGAGTACAAAATATAATTGATGGCGTATTTGTACGCGCGCGTCGTGTATAGCAACGAGTATTCGGGCACGTCGGCGTGCTCCCAGGCATCGCCCATGTCCATGTTGAAATTAATCATCACCATCAGGCGGCCGTCGTCGTCGTAGATGCCGCGATAGTGCGGCGTGAAGCCGTCGCGTTCGTAATTGCGGCCGCTGTACAGGGACTGGATGCCGGGGATCTGGATGTGCTCATCCATGTCGTATGCGATATGGAAGATGGATTCCGTCGGCGGCAGGTCGACGATGGCGCGATCGGGAAAAATGCGGTGCATGCCTTGCACGAACCCGGCCCATTCCAGGCTGCCGTGGAAATCGTCCACCACCAGGAAACCGCCGCGCAGGAGATATTCGCGCAGCCGCGCTGTTTCATCGTCGCTCAACACCCAGTTGCCGACTTCGACCGCGTAGATCCACGGGTAGTCGAACAGCGAGTCGTCCATGATGCCGAGATAGTGACCTTCATCGGCGGTGTCGATGCGCGTGAGGCGCTTGATTCCGCGGATCAGATGTTGCTCGGCCTCGGGCCAGTCGGTGAGCCAGCGCTCGCGGCCGCCGAACAACGTCGCACCGGTATAGGACAGGCGCACGAACTGGAATTCGGCGTTGGGGTTGGGCTGTTCCGAGGTGTTCGTATCCGAACACAACGCGGCGACCGGCAGCGCCACCAGTGCGATCAACCGCCACGCCGCGCCCCGATCGGCAAGCGCCCGGGCGAGGCGCCGAAGGAGTGTTGACGGCGAACGGCGGCTCATGCGGTCAACATCGCATCATTCCGGCGGTTCATGCAATGGGTGCATGACTGACGCGGATCCGCAATACATGCCGAGGCCGCGTACAGGTATGCTGCGCGCGCCTGGAAGTCCGGGCACTCGCGAGTTCCAGGTGGATGAGCTGGTTAAGAATTGGGTTCGGCATGCTGCTGCTGGCGGCGAACACGGTCCTGCATGTCCCGCCATTGTTGCTGGCGGCATTGCTGAAGGCGGCCCTGCCGGTGCGCGCCTTCCGGCGCATTTGTGACCACGTGCTGATGGCCATCGCCGCCAGCTGGATCAGCGTCAACACCACCCTGATCCACTGGTTCACGCGCACCCGCTTTCTCGTCGATATCGACGCGAGCTTGCAGCCGCACGGGCATTACCTGGTGCTCGCGAATCACCAGACCTGGGTGGATATTCCAGTGCTGCAGGCGGCGCTGAACCGGCGCGTGCCGCTGCTGCGTTTTTTCCTGAAAAGCCAGCTGTTCTGGGTGCCG